>JAUWKC010000093.1 GCA_030607345.1 Planctomycetota bacterium
GCGGTCACGATGTCACTTTGATAACCGGACCTGCCCTCGGCCCCGAAGGCGACCTCTACGAACAGGCACAAAACCAAAAATTCAACTTAATAATCCTCGACAAGCTGAGACGCCAAATCAATCCCTTTAATGACCTGCCGGTCTATTTCCGAATCAAAAAGCTGCTGCGCAGACTTCGGCCCGACATCGTCCACACCCACTCCGCAAAGGCCGGAATCCTCGGAAGATTCGCCGCTCACGCCTTGAAAGGCGCCTGGGCCCAGGGTCTTCCCGTCGTCGTTCACACAATCCACGGCCTGGCGTTTCATCCCTATCAAAGCAACTGGCTCAACAAATTCTACATCGCTATAGAAAAATCAGCCGCAAAGAAAACCGATTTCTTCATCAGCGTCGCAGACGCAATGACCAGCCAGGCACTCGCCGCCGGAATCGGCAGGCCGCTTCAGTTTCGTACCGCCTATTCAGCCATCGATGAGGATGATTTCTTACAGCCGGTACCGGACGAGCGCAAAAAAGAGTTTCGCCAAAAGTACGAAATCCCCAAAGACGCCGTTGTGCTTGTTACCATTGCACGGCTCTTTATGCTCAAAGGCCACGAATATGTCATCGAATCTGCAAGACGCCTTTCACCTCGTTTTCAAAACGCCGTCTGGCTCTTCGTCGGTGATGGTATCCTCGCAGAAAAATTCAAAAAACAGGTAAAAAGCCTTGGTCTCGCCGACAAAATCAAATTTACAGGCCTTTTGCCGCCCGGCCAAATCCCCCTTGCAATACAGTCGTCGGATATCCTCGTGCACTGCTCCCTCAGGGAAGGCCTCGCCAGAACCCTCCCACAGGCTATGCTCTGCGCCAAACCGGCCGTTTCCTTCGACGTCGATGGCGCCGGAGAAGTCGTCAACCAAAACACCGGCCGACTCATCGAACCAAAGAACGTTGACCAACTCACGCAGGCTTGTGCAGAACTGGTTCAAAACGCTATACTAAGAGAGAAACTCGGCCGGACCGGCAGACAGACCGTAAAAGAAAAATTCGCACCGGAAAATATGGTCGATGCCATCGAACGAATATATACAACGCTAACCAGTGTACCTTGATAATCTTATTGGTTTAGATTCATGGAGTAAAGAAATGGAGGAGAAATACCAAAAAAAGCCGAATATTGACATGGCTATTCAAGCCTCCCAAAAATTCGAGTTTTATTTTATCGCGATAGTTTTCACCATCTAAATTCTGGCGTCCATTTTGTGTGAAGGAATTTTGATATGAAAAGTTACAGAAAAGAGCTCTGGTTCAATACGAAAAATAGACGGGAATTTATCAACATCACTGCCCAGGTCGAGCGCTGCCTTGACGAAAGCGGCGTCAGTGAGGGCTTCTGCCTGGTCAACGCAATGCACATCACCGCCTCGGTCTTTATCAACGACGACGAATCGGGCCTGCACCAGGACTTCGAAACCCTGCTCGAAAAACTCGCCCCCGAAAAACCCTATTCGCAGTATCGCCATAACGGCTTCGAGGACAATGCCGACGCGCATCTGAAACGCACCATCATGGGCCGCGAAGTCGTCGTCGCCGTCACCGACCGAAAACTCGACTTCGGACCCTGGGAGCAAATCTTCTACGGCGAATTCGACGGAAAAAGAAAAAAACGCGTCCTCGTCAAAATCATCGGCCAATAGTCAATTGACGTTCGCCAACAAAACCGTTGAACCAGACACGACAATCTAATAAAATTGGACTTCGTGATTTTCCGCCCCGCACAAAGCTGTAATTGAAAGTGCCGTAAATGCTGCAAGTCAAAGGCCTGACCAAGTTCTTTCGCTGCCCGCGACGAAGGACCCGCCGCCAACAGGACCGGCCTACACACCGCGGAAAAGTCATCTACGCCGTCAGGGACGTCAGCTTCCGCGCCGAAAGAGGCGCCATCCTCGGCCTGCTCGGACCAAACGGCGCCGGCAAAACCACATTACTAAGGGTACTCTCCACCGGACTCAAACCGAGTGCCGGAACCGCCGACTTCGACGGCGTCGATGTCGTCAAAAACCCGCTCGAAGTCCGCAGAAAAATCGGCTTTCTTTCCGACAATACCGGCCTTTACGGACGCCTCACCGCACGGGAAATGGTCGAGTATTTCGGCAGACTGCACGGAATCAACAGCGCTCGACTAAAACACCGAATCGATGAGCTCTTCGAGCTGCTGGATATGACCGACTTTGCCGACAGGAAAAACGATACGCTCTCTTCCGGAATGAAACGTAAGGTCTCCATCGCCCGCACCCTCGTACACGACCCCGCCGTCATTATTCTCGATGAGCCTACCACCGGGCTCGACGTGGCCGCCGCCGAGGCCATCCTCCAGTTCATCGAATCCCGCAAAACAGACGGCAAAACCGTACTGTTCTGCACACATCATATGCACGAAGTGGAAAGACTTTGCGACAGAGTAGTTGTTCTTCACCAGGGCAGCCTCCGTTTCCAGGGAAGCCTCGAACAAATGCGCCGCGACAGCGGACAGATACATCTCGATAAAGCCTTTCTTACTCTCATTGCCTCCGAAGGGAGCCAATAATGCTGCACAATATCCGAGTCGTTTATCTCAAAGAAATGAAAGAAGTCCTCCGCGACAAAAAATCCCTCATCTTTATGGTCCTGCTCCCCACGCTCATCGTACCTCTTATGATGCATTTTATGATTACTTTTGTGACACGCGCAGAGAAAAAAGCCCGGACCGAAACCCTCACCTACGCCATCTTCGGCGCAGAATTCCTGCCCGAGCTAACCGGCCAGTTTACCCGTGAAAAAGGCTTTCAAAGACTCGACATCGCCGCGCCAAACGACATCGAATCAGCTATTGCCGAAAACAAAATCAAGTTCGCACTCATCATCCCCGAAGCTGTTCGCCAACAGAATACAAACACCCGGCAGGTCGCAGTGCAACTCTACTACAACAATGCCGCCATCGCAGGACAAGTCAAAAGCAGGGCGGCAAACGCAATCGAAAAAGTCAGCAAAAAATGGCGAACCCAACGTCTGGCCGAACTCGGACTCGATTCGCCGCAACAGCAAAAGCATCTGCTAAACCCAATTATCATTGAAGAGCACGGCACCGCCGATACACGCGAAGTAATCGGTGCACGCACTGGCGGAATACTTCCCTATCTCTTCATAATCTTCTGCTTCCTCGGCGCGATGTACCCCGCTATCGACATCGGCGCCGGGGAAAAAGAACGCGGCACACTCGAAACCCTGCTCCTGGCCCCTGTCCCGCGTCGTCATCTCGTCCTCGGAAAATTCCTCGTTATCTTCACCACCGGAATCACCGCAGCCCTGCTCAATCTCTCCAGCCTCGGCCTGATGCTACTGCTCAAGGGACGAGAGGTCACCGGCCTGCTCGGAGAAATCGTTGAATCAATCAGCATCCTCGACATGCTCCTGGTCGTCATAATCCTCATCCCCACCGCCGTCATATTTGCTTCCCTGCTCCTGAGCGTCTCCATATATGCCAAGAGTTTCAAAGAGGCCAGTGCATACTGCGGCCCGCTCAATTTCTTTGTCATTCTGCCTGCCGTCATCGCCTTGCTGCCCTGGGTCCAGTTGAACTGGTTCTGGGCTCTCGTACCCATCAGCAATATCTCACTTGCCATAAAGGAGCTCGTAAAAGGCACTATCGACTATCGCATGCTTGCCCTTATTCTTATCTCCAGTTTTGCAATCGCCGCCGCGCTGCTTACCTTCTGTACAAAGTGGTTCCAGCGCGAAGAGGTGCTTTTCAGAAAATAAATACAAAACCAAAAATCGCAGGCACTATGAATCTTCTACTCTTTCTTATCCAGGTCTTTGGTGTATCCTGCACCGGCGTAATGGCGCCCGGCCCCGTCACCGCCGCCACCATCTTATCGGGACAGCGCAGCCGCTATGCCGGTTTCTTTATCGCACTCGGCCACATCGTCGTCGAACTGCCAATCATCCTGCTGATAATCGGAGGGATGCACGGAATACTCCAGGCAGCTAAAGTCCAGACCACCATAGCTCTGGCAGGGGGTGCTTTGCTCCTTGCTATGGCGATACAAATACTCACCACCCTCAAGACAAACCGCGAACCCACCACCCGCGTCCTCAGGGCAGGTCCATTTGTCACAGGCCTAATCCTCTCCGGCACTAATCCTGGTTTTCTCCTCTGGTGGGCTACAGTAGGAGTCACCATCGCGCTGCCCGCCAGGCAGTGGCCGGTCCTCGGTTTTGTCCTGTTTACCCTCGTGCACTTCTCGGCTGATTTCGTCTGGCTGATGTTCCTCTCCTGGGCAAGTTTCAAAGGCGCCGCCGTACTCGGACCGAAAAATCAAAAAATATTTCTCATGGTCTGTGCCCTCTCACTATTTGCCTTCGGCCTGCTCTTCATCGCAAAATCCCTCACTAATTGGTTTAGACCCCCGGCTGATTCTGTCCTCTGGTTCGAGGCAGAACAATTCCAAAACACGGCAGGATGGTCAAACGATTCGCAGTTCGTCGACTTTATGGGCTCGCCATATCTGCTCGCTGCGGGTCTCGGCAAGCCTGTAGCCGACGCTTCCACCACCGCCAACATCCCAAAGACCGGAAAATATCGCCTCTGGGCGAGGTGCAAAGACTGGTTTCCGACCCACTCGCCGGGGCAATTCCAGATAACAGTCGCCGGCAAAACCTCACCCGTCACATTCGGCAAAGCAGAAAGCGACACCTGGCAATGGGTCGATGGCGGAACATTCGACCTGCTGACCGGCGACGTCGAAATTCGCCTGCACGACCTGGCCGGTTGGTGGGCGCGATGCGACGCTATCGTACTCGCACAAGAGAGTTTCATACCCGCCAATGACCTTCAGAATCTGGCCAGACAGCGATTAGAGTATCTGCGCAGCAGCGCCGCCATAAGCGATATGGCCCCTTATGATGTCGTTGTGGTGGGCGGCGGCCTAGCCGGCTGCGCCGCGGCCGTTTCCGCTGCGAGTCACGGCTGCAACGTCGCCTTCATACAGGACCGCCCCGTTCTCGGCGGCAACTCGTCCTCAGAAATCCAGGTCCCTGTCATGGGCCATTGTACCTGGTGGAGTTTCAATAAATACGACCCCGATGTCACCGGACTCATCGAGCAGTTCTATCCCGAGTTGCACCAGACCGGCCGCTCTAAACAAATCGAGGCCATCGTCCGACGACAAGACAATATCGACCTGTTTCTAAATACCAGGGCCACCGGCGTCGAAATGCAGAACCAAAACCGGATTCAATCGGTTCTGGCCCTCGATGTCAACGCGGGCCGACGTATGCGTTTCACTGCGCCGCTGTTTATCGATTGCACCGGCCATGGCTGGATAGGCTACTATGCCGGCGCCGAATACCGACAGGGTCAGGAATCGCGTGCTGAATTCAATGAGTCGCTCGCACCAATAATGCCGGGCAAAAAGACTATGGGCAATAACCTTTACCACGCCGAGTTTCGAACACATAACCAACCCGTTGCTTTTGAATGTCCCAAATGGGCGTACCTCTGGACCAAACCAGAGGACTTCGAACCTCTTGACTCAAACCCACGCATCGAGGAAGTTGTTCGACCGAAGAACTTCGACCGACCTTCACGCGGCAGGGGCCGGCAGCCCAACCCCGATGATATCAACGGTGCTACATACCATACCTGGTGGGTCGAGTATGGCGGCATACTCGATACAATAACCGACGCGGAAGAAATCCGCGACGAACTCTTTAGAATCAGTATAGGCCTGTGGAACTACGCCAAGAACCATAATCCGCAAACCACTCAGAAAAACAAAAACAGGGAAATGATATGGCTCAACTACGTCTGCGGCGTCCGCGAAAGCCGACGTCTCATCGGCGACTACATAATGAGCCAGAGAGAATACGACCGGCAGACCGTCCACAAAGACATCATCGCCTTTACCGATTGGGGCATTGACGTCCACCATCCCCAGGGATTCTGGGTAGAAGGCAACGACTGCATACACGTATACGGCAACAGACGCGTCGGAATCCCCTATCGCTGCCTCTACTCCAAAAACATCGACAACCTGCTCATGGCTGGACGGTGCATCTCTGTAACGCACATCGCACTCGGCGGAACGCGAATTATGAGAACCGTTTGTATGACAGGCCAGGCCGCAGGAACCGCCGCCGCTCTCGCACACCAACACGGCACAAGCCCACGAGGTGTTCACCGCAGCCACGTTCACCAGTTGCAGCAACTCCTGCTCAAGGATGGCTGCTTCTTAATGGGCGTTCCTAATCAAGACCCAGCCGACCTTGCTCGAACCGCCAAGGTAACCGCCTCGAGTTCAGCAGATAAATTGGAACCGGAAAATGTCAACAATGGCTACAATAGAGTCGTCGCCAACCAGCGAAACGCCTGGGCGACCGAGCCAAATGCATCCTTGCCCCAATGGATTCAGCTTCAGATGCCCCAACCCTCCACAATCAACACCGTTCACGTCAGCTTCCAAAAACGTGATTTCAACGCAGCCGACTTCACCATAGAGGTATGGACCAAAGGCTCCTTCAAAACCGTCGCGAAGGTCGTCGCAAATCAGCAACGCCGCCGTGTGCTATCCTTCGAACCCGTCGAGACGGACAAAATCCGCCTCGTCATAACCAAAGCGTCAGACCAATTCGCTCTTTGCGAAATCCGCATCTATAACGAGCCCGCCCCAGACAATTCCAGCCAATAGAGCCGGCAACTCGTCGAGTAGCGTTAAATCACCTGTATAATCGAAACAACAACCCGCAAACCCTGCTTGCCTGTCCGACCGGGCTGTTCTCAATAAGGATTCGACGGCATCATATCCCAC
>JAUWKC010000142.1 GCA_030607345.1 Planctomycetota bacterium
AAGGGTCCTCGAACACCTCTTATTGTATGAAAGGCGAATAGAGCACAGCCTCTACAGAACAATGCTCGAGCTTCAAAGGCTCACTCTTACCCGAAAGTCCCACCTCGCAGACGCTGCCCAGGAAGAAACCCGCCGTTTATCCCCCCGCGCGCACAAAATACCACCTTTTATGCAAAACAAAGCCAATTTGCCAACCCCTGCTAATGAACCTAACCTTAGCTCTAACAAGCACTTACGAACACAAACCACCCCTGGAGGCCCCAAAAAACAAAGCCAATCTCAAACCCAATTCAAAGCACAGAGACCGCTAAAGTCCCGATTGGATTCCGATGATATCGCGCTTCAAAAAGCTCAGACCCCTAAAACAAGCGCGAGCTGTCGAGCAGGAAGGTTACGGGCCCGTCGTTGATACTGCTTACGTGCATGTATTCGCCGAAGAGACCTGTTTCGACGGGGATGCCCTCTTCGGCAATGAGCCGCCCGACCTCTTCGTAAAGCTGCCGGGCTGAGGCCGGCTCGGCGGCTGCGTCGAAACCCGGTCGGCGACCTTTTCGGCAGTCTCCATGCAGCGTGAAATTACTGACCAGCAATATCCGGCCGGCGACATCCTGCACGCTGCGGTTCATTTTCCCGGCCTGGTCAGGAAATATACGCAGGTTTACGAGCTTGTTCGCCATAAACCGGGCGTCGTCTTCAGTGTCACCCTTTGCGACGCCGAGATAAACCAGCAGGCCCTTTGCAATCTGCCCGCCCGCCTGGTTATTGACTTCGCCCTTTGCCTGCAAGACCCGTTGAATAACTGCTCGCATCGATTCCCTTTCGGTAACGCTGGTTGGCCCGATTATAATAAAGCAGCGGAAAACGTGAAGCGAAAATCATACTTTGCAGATATAACTAAACCAGCAGAGGCGACAACATACCGCCTCTGGCGTAGATTGCGTACTGGTAATTGTAACCGCCGGGTAGCTCACGGTCGTGTGTCTTACGGGCCTGTCACTGCTCGGCGTCGTTATCTTATTATCTGGTTACGCGGTTGTCTTGACTATTGGGGTCTCTGTCGCGTCTGCCGTAGCCTTCGCGTGACTCGTAGCGGCCGCGGTCATCGTAACGCTCGTCGTACCTGTTACCATACCGGCCCTGCTCACGGTAGCGATTGTCACGCATATCTTGCCGATACCCTCTTGTATCGGGGTAGCCCCGTTCGCCGTAGAGCATTTTCCTGCGTTCTCGCTCCATTCTGGTGAGCATCATACTATAGCGCCGATGCCTCTCAAGCATCAGGGCGTCAATTGCGGCAACGCTCTTCTTGGCGCCCTCTTTGACCGCAAGCTCTCTGACAAGCGTCAGTTCCTCCACTACCTGCTTTTGCACAGCCTGAGCCAGTTTCATTCCTTCTTCGACTGGGCCACGCATCCACTGCCGCGTTTCGTCTCTGCTCTGCGTATCGACCTTTTTCAGCGCCTTGTCGAGCCCCTCAAATGCCTTTACCTGTGCTTCGACGGCATTCGAGTCCGACAAGAACTTGGGAAGAGAAATGAGTGAATTCGGGTCAATTCTACGCATGGGCCGTCTAACTGCGCCATATCCAGGGCTCCTTTGCCTGGAAGGGGTTCTGTAACCCCTGGTCCTTGCGACGGCGACAACATCGACGACAATAAAAAACACCAGTAACAAGACTGAGAACAATACAAGCAAACGTTTCATGTTATAACCTCCAATACAATAGAAAACGGTAAATAACGATGCTTTCACGTTAAGACGGCATCGCATTGATATATACACAATCTATCGCAACTTGTTTCGACCTTGTAGCCAAAAAGCGTTTTTGTCAATACGGCTTGTCAAACCTCCTCCAGAGAGGCCAAGCCAAGCTGCTCCGCTATTCTATCAAATTCGTCCAGCGAATAAAACTCAATAATTATTTTACCTCTTTGGCCGTTCTTGCGGGTCTCAATGCTGACTTTGGTGCCTAATTCGCCGGCCAATTTGTTTTCGAGGTCCAGTATGTGCGGTGGCTTAGTTTGAACAGGGACCCTGCCCTGGTCGCTGCCGGAGGTGTATCTTCGAACCAGCCGCTCCACTTCGCGGACGCTGAGCCGCCCTGCCATTGCGCGATTGGCAAGTTTGCGGCGAAGGTCGTCTGTCGGCAGACCGAGAATCGCACGAGCGTGGCCCATACTTAGCTGTCCGTCTATTAACATCTGCTTGACAGCTTCGGGTAAGTCTAACAATCGCAAGTAGTTAGCAACCACGGACCGGTCTTGGCCCAACCTTTGAGCGGCCTCGACCTGCGTCAGGGAAAGCGTATTGATGTAGCTCTTGTAAGCCTTTGCTCGCTCGATAGGGTTCAGGTCCGTTCTATGTATGTTCTCGACCAATGCCAACTCCAGCAACTCCTCGTCGCTTGCCTTGCGGACCAAAGCAGGTATGGTGCTTAGCGAAGCAAGTTTCGCCGCCCGGCACCTTCGTTCACCTGCGATAAGCTGGTAGCCGGAGTCCGTCTGCCGGACCACAATCGGCTGAATTACACCGTTGGCTTTGATGGACTCTGCCAGTTCTGCGAGCTGCTGCTCGTCCCACACCTCGCGGACCTGGTACGGGTTCGGCGATATTGTGTCAATGCCAATCTCCCTCAGCCACTGCCGTAACTCCTTGTCAGGCGGCAAGTTAGGTAAATCATCCGTGCCGGACAGGCGCGGGTGCAGCCCGGCATCGGAAGAACTTATCGGACCTAAAAGTGATTGCAGTCCCCTGCCCAAATGTCTGGGCCTTTCCTTCGTACTGGTAGTCATAAACCCACTCCTTAAAGTTTTTGACCGATTTTCAGCGCCAAGTAAACGTCATCCTATGTTATATTTCGGAATTTTTACCGGAAATCCTGCAACTTTGCGAGCGTAAAAATGGCATTTTTTGGAAAGAAGTGTTTCACGTGAAACACAGGCTCCGTCAGACGTCCTGGATTTTCTTGTATCTGGCGTGATATAGCAACGTCGGGTCGCCGGCCTTTTGGAGCTGTTGTTTTACTCGAGGCCGGCAAAGCCGGCCCAGGAGGTGACCGTGCGTCTGCCGCTGCCACCTTGGCCAAACCTGTGTTTTAGCTCCTGCGTGAAGCGGCTCCGACTGGGCAGTGCAAGACGGAGACTGCGGCTCGCCCCCCTGAACCTCGGCAACTGCCGTCAGGCAGCGCTTGGCGGCACGGCAGGTGAAGTCTCCAACGCCCGAATTCATCCCTTGGCAGCGTAGTGTTCCACGTGGAACATTTTGGCCCTGCTTGCAGTCTGGCGATTGCAGCACAACAACCCACGGCCGCGTACTGCTCCATCAGGTCTTTCCTAACCAGCAAGTACCCCAGACTATTCCACCTTCGCCGGTCCACGCCAAAGACGTTAGACAATCGTTGCGGACCGACACCAGGTCCGTTGACCATCCTCACGTTTCATTGGATTCGAGGATTGCCTTGGAGAGATGGCAGGTTGGAACACCAAATACGGTCGCGCGCCTTCACCTCGTGGGCTTCATCCCCCACCCTGTCCCGGATATCGCCGAGTTCCTGATTTTTTTCGTTGCGACTTTGTCTTTATCCCAGTCGGGTTGTCATTTTTACCTGGTTGCGAAGTCATAAGGCTAATCTGCGGCGGAATTAGTTGAAAATACACCCAACAATTTCACATAGTAATCGCATGATTCTTGCAACAGAGTTGAGCTACATCGGATGTCAGTTTAGCGGTTGTCAGCGGAGCACGCTGCCACGGCCTGGAAGTGCCGCATCATCATATCATGAGAAATTTGGCATTCTTGGTAGACGTTGCGGGCCTGACAGGTATGGGCCCGTTTGTGGACGATGAGTGTGTTGGAGACTGATAGTGCGGTCACTGATAGCGGAACCTGACAGGGTGTGGCACGTCGAAACTTGACAAGGTGATGGCAGTGCTCATATTATCGGTCGTTGTGGATAGGTTGTTGATTAGGGTTTGCTGTGGCAGCCGGGGCTGTATAGATAAGTATGGTGCCGATTGAGTATATTTTAGTGGCGGTTAATCTTGTGGCTGGTTTTGGCTGCGCAACTTTCGTTGCCCGGCTAATCGGCAGAGGCAGTACCAGGGGTGGGCGGTTTTTTCGCTGTTATACCATTTGTGTTGGCGCCTATTTTATTGAGTGTGTTGCTCTGGCGATGGGGATGGGGATACCGGTGTTTAACGTTGGGCTTGCCATCTTGTGGGGCGTTATCGGTGGCGTATTTTTGCGGGCCAATCGCAGGCCGGTTAGAGACGCTCTATTTCTGTCTTTGTATTGTAGTTTGCCGGCGGTTTCTTTCATAGTTGTGCCGTTGTATGTATGGTTCGCCGGTTGGTCTATTACCAGCGCCAAGGCCGGGGCTGACTTTGGCATCCCAGTTCTTCTGCCCTGGCCTATGAATACCATACTGGGTTTCTACGCGGTTCTTGTGAGTGGTGCTGTGGTGTTGAAAACGCTGATAACTACAGGAGAGGTGCGTTTTCTGCTGTGGGTTCGCAAAAGCCGCGAACGAAAACCGGCGAACAGCCGATAGAAAGTATAGGATTGAATCTTGTTCCTTTTGAGGTATGTGCCTTCCTGACGAACGGCGAGGATGGCTACTTTTATGACCAGACGGATTGCTATTTTAGGTTCGACGGGCTCGATAGGCAAGAGCGCGCTTCGCGTGGTCGAGGCGCTGGGGCCGGGGTACGAAGTCGCCGCCCTCAGTGCTCACAGCAGCGTTGAGCTGCTTGCCGAGCAAGCAAGACACTTCAAACCGGCGTGTATCGCTATTACTAATGCTGATAACGAGCCCCGGCTTCGGAAGCTTGTTGGCGGTCTGGATGTGGAAATACGCTCCGGGCCCGAAGCACTTGTGGAGATTGCCGAGCTTGAGGATGTTGATACGGTGCTCACGGCGGTCGTGGGGGCGGCGGGACTGCCGGCGGTGCTTGCGGCGGCTCGGAAAGGAAAGACCCTTGCGATTGCGAATAAAGAGCCGCTTGTAATTGCCGGGGAGCTTCTGACTAATACTGCCAGGAAGGGCGGCGCAATGATTTTGCCGGTTGACAGCGAGCATTCGGCTGTTTTTCAGGCGATGCAGGCCGGCTCGCCGGACGAGGTCAAAAAGGTAATTCTGACGTCTTCGGGCGGGCCTTTCAGAACGGCTGCGCCGGCAGAGATTGAAAACGCGACGCTGGAGCAGGCCCTTTCGCATCCTGTGTGGGATATGGGGCCTAAGATTACCATTGA
>JAUWKC010000209.1 GCA_030607345.1 Planctomycetota bacterium
CAATGTATTTCCCGAATCCGAATAAGTACACGTCGATAACCTTTGCAGGTTGCTGGTTCTCATGCAAGCCTTCACAATCGACCGAACCGCCGAGAACTTATATCAGCCGGCACAAGAAAAATAAGCCTGATTTGAAAAAATAGAAAATTACACTTCGTCAGTTACATACGAAAGGCAACGTGAGAAAACTTCACCGCGTCCTTTTTGTTGTCGCAGAAATAAGCACTTGCATTGATTTTTCCCCGCCGTTTCTCACCCACTGAACTTCACTACAGCGAAGATGTCTGCCGAGTTTTCTTCATTGACACAACGCAGCCGGCGAAAGATTTTACAGACATTTTACTTTATCTGCTCAGCGGCGCAGCGTATACCATAGTAAGTCTTCAACCGCTGGAAATACGACCTGAAAGGAGAATTGCAATGCTCGGCAATACAAAAACAGCCGCCTGCGAGTGCTCGCCGTTGAGCGCCGTCGTGCCCGTGGTCGTAAGCTGGGTGCTGCTCATTTCTGGTTGTTCCGGAACAGCAGTCCCACACGAATTGACAACCAGGATGCAAACTGATGAGTGGATTGATGTTCTTAAACTCATCGACCTGGAAAGAGATGTAAGAGCGGGACAATGGAGATTCGAAAATGGTATCCTCGTTGGATTTGCCAAGAGCACGCTGGAAACCCCCTATGAACTACCCGGCGAATATGATGTCTTGTGGGAATTCGAGTCTGAGAGCACAGCCATCAATTTGCTTCTTGCCAGTCCCGTCGAAAAGCGGTTCGAGTGGATGATGAAAGGCTGGTCCCACCAGTTGTGCGCGATAAGGCAGGTTGATTGCAAGCCGGCAAACGCCAACGAAACTACCACAGTATACCCGCTGATAAGCCGAGACAGGTATGTTGCGGAAGTGAGAGTCAGAGACTACCGAATTGTCGCGATGATTAACGGAGAGGAAATACTCAATTACAAAACAGACTGGTCAAATGTCGAAGTGTGTCTGCCCTGGCACAAAATTGAACTAAAACCCAGAACGCTTGGCCTATGGCTGAACAAGCACTGGACAAAGACATACCGCCTGCAGGTCAGGCCCTATTACAAGCCCCATTAGACGTACAACGAAGCCTCTTGCTACAGAGAAATCTGACTGTGCCATTATTCTTTCACCCATTGGAGGACAGGGCAGCCATTTATCCGGTGCGGGTGGGCCGGCAAGGCGGTATTATAGGACCCCCGGCTTGAAATTTATTTTTGAGAGGGGGCTTGACAAAAATGAATATTTGTGGTACAATACTCTAATGATGAAGCAAGTTGACTGCAGAAATTCTAGTTGGTGGTGGTGGCCTGCGGATATATACCCGGCAGGCAGTGGTCAATTGCTGTAACTAAGATAAAGAGAATTGATACTTTCAGCGGCCTGTCGGATGCGGCAGGCCGCTTTTTTTGTTGTAATTACGCCCAGACAGGGATAAAAAGCATTATAAGAGGGTCCAGACTATGGAAGACTACAGACAATTGATACTCAACGCCGAACCGGGCCAGATTGTGCCCATCGTCAAGCAAATCGATATGGGCGAGCCGGTGGATTTCTTCGCCAAGCTCACCGACTACGGCAGGGCACAAAACTGCTGCCTCTTCGAGTCCAGAGAATACCTCACGGGAACCGGCGCGCTTACCTTCGGAACTGCCAGGCCCGCACTTTACATCACCGGCACCGGCGCCGATTTCACCATAAAAGCCCTCAGCAAAACCGGCAGACGAATCATACAATACCTTTCAACCGAGCAGCAGGGCAGGTTCGATTTTTGCGAAACGGTCGAATTCGCTCCCGAGGCAATAACCGGACGCATCAAGCACGAACAAGGCAGGGTCGACGAACAGACCAGGCTGAAAACCACAAACCAAATGGACGTCCTGCGGGCGGTGGCATTTGCCTTTAGCCTTGCCAGCAAGCCTTTTCGCGTAACATGCGGACTGCTCGGAGCGTTAAGCTACGACTTCATTGACCAGTTCGAGAAACTGCCGTCCAATGAAGAAGACCTGCTCGGCAATCCCGATTATGAACTCTACTTCGCCGACAACATCTTCCTGATGGACCACGAGCACGGACGCGGCTATGTCATTGTAAACGTAGTCATAACCAACGGCGACCGCGAGGCCGCCATTACCGAGGCGCAGGAGCGATTCGACTACTATGCCAATCTCGCACGTTTTGACGTGCCGAAGGGGAAAAAATTTACAGGCGACCTGCCCGCCGCCTCATCCGATACCGACCAGGGCGAGTACGAAGCGATGGTCAGGACCGCCAAGCAGCATATCATCGATGGCGACGTCTTCCAGGTCGTCCTGAGCAGAACAAGAATCGAACCCTGTCCGGATGAGCCGCTCGATGTTTACAAACGATTGAGAAAGCTGAACCCCTCGCCGTATATGTTTTATCTTAACACGCCCAGCACAATCCTTATGGGCTCCAGCCCGGAGCTCAATCTGCGGGTCAGCGGAAACGGAACACCCAACGTGGAGATAAGACCGATAGCCGGCACAAAGCCCAGAGGCCGGGTCGGAGACCAAATCGACCCCGATATCGATTTTCGCTACGAAGCTGAACTAAAACTCGACACAAAGGAGTTAGCTGAGCATATGATGCTTGTGGACCTGGCGCGAAACGACATCGCCCGCGTCGCGGCGCCGGGCAGCAGAGTCGTTACCGAGCTTTTGTCTGTAGAGAAGTACGCGTCCGTCCAGCACATGGTCAGTAACGTAAAAGGTACGCTCTCGCCCGCACTTGACGCACTAAACGCCTATCTTGCCACAATGAATATGGGAACGCTTACCGGCGCGCCCAAGATCGAAGCGATGAAGCTCATTCGTCTGCTCGAAAAAACCAAGCGAGGTTACTACGGCGGAGCTGTAATGTATCTCACCGTGGACGGAAAATTCGACAGTTGCATCACCATAAGGAGCCTCCAGGTCAAGGACCACACCGCATACGTTCGCGTCGGCGCCGGTATCGTACATGACAGCGTACCCAAAACCGAATTCGAGGAAACCGAGCACAAGGCCGCATCCTGTCTGCGGGCGATACGCGGCAGCTAAGGGAACAAAATTATGCAAGCCAACGCCACAAAAGTTCTGTTCATCGACAACTTCGACTCGTTCACTTACAATCTCGTCGATGATTTCTCCAAACGAAACTGCCGGGCCAAAGTCTACCGCAGCGACACCAGCCTTGAAGAGCTCAAGGTCTTGGCAGAGGACTTCGGACCCGACTTGCTTGTTATCTCACCAGGTCCCGGAACGCCCGATACCGCTGGTGTCTCGCTCTCGGTGCTGGGCTATTTCAAAGACAAGCTGCCAATATTCGGCGTCTGTCTCGGCCATCAGGTAATTGCCCAGTATTTCGGAGCCACGGTCGTTCATGCGCCCGTGCCGATGCACGGCAAGCCTTCCAGGATAACGCACAACCAAAAGGGCATCTTTGCCGGAATCGAGAACCCCCTGCAGGCCGGCAGATACCATAGTCTCTGTGTTACCGAACTGCCCGATTGCCTCGAAAAAACAGCCCAGTTCGACGGCATCGTGATGGGCCTGCAGCATAAGGACCTCCAGATATTCGGCGTCCAGTTCCACCCGGAGAGCATATTGACACCTGCCGGAGGAAAAATAATCGAAAACGTTTTATCAATCGCGGCTGCGAAAACAAAATCTGTCGGGAGCCCAAAATGACAAAAATAACCGAATACATTGAGATTATCCTCGACGGCGGCGACCTTACCTACGACCAGGCCAAAACGCTGCAGGACACCATATTCGAAGGACAAGTATCCGATGTCCAGATTGCCGCGTTTCTCGCCGCCATGAGAATGAAAAGAGCCACGCCCAGCGAAATCGCCGGACTGGCCCAATCCCTCCGAGACCACGCCGTCCGCGTAAACGCTCAGTTCGACAACC
>JAUWKC010000271.1 GCA_030607345.1 Planctomycetota bacterium
ACGCGTGCGGTAGTAATCATCGAGGCCCGGTGTGCATACCTGGGTCTTGCCTTCCAGGCGGCGAAATGCGGAGCAGTGAATTATACGGTCGCGGTCTCGTTCGAATTCTGAACGATAAGGGTGAGCGGGTTCCGCGTGCGAACGGCCCCTGCTGTCGTCTTCGGTTACCGCATAGCCGGCAAGTTGTGCACACATAAATTTATCTCGCACTGCGCAGGCCTATAACTTGTATCTTGTACCGTCTCGGCCGGCAATGGTTTACAATTCAGGAAGATTGTGCTCTTTGCTAACCTGCCTTAACTGCTCGAGCAATTCGTGCAGGCTCTGACTAATGACGTCGGTGTCGCTGCAGACGCTCATAAAACCCGTATCGCCATTCCACCGTGGCACAAGATGTATGTGCAAATGGTCGGGCAATCCTGCGCCTGCACATCGGCCGGAATTCATCCCGACATTAAAGCCGTGAGGCTGCACTGCCAAGGTCAGGGCCTTTTCGGCCTCTCGCACCAGCTTGAACATCTCCAGAAGCTCGTCTTCAGTTGCCTGCTGAAGGTCCGGGATGTGCCTGACCGGCGCTATCAACAAATGGCCGTTGTTGTAGGGGAAACGGTTAAGCAGCACGATGGAGCGGCTCGAGCGCCACAACACCAGATTCTTGTCGTTATTGTCGAGGTCCTGGCTGACGCGGCAGATAAAACACTTGCCGTCCGCGTAATCGGGACTGTCACTTAAGCCCTGAACATATCCGATTCGCCACGGCG
The DNA here is from genome assembly GCA_030607345.1 of Planctomycetota bacterium. The sequence goes on from JAUWKC010000271.1 coordinate 762, forward strand.
CCCATAGATTCTTGTGTTCCAATGTGCAAGCACCTCGGTAATTATGCGATTCGGCACTAACCGCCCAAAAGCTGCATTGTGAGTTTCTGGTCGACGGTTACGTGGGGATTCGTTCCGGGAAGGGGAAAGAGCAAAGACGCCGAGACTTCCATTCGGTAGTTCTGCGTGGATTGCTCGACCCTGCCCTTGTCGATATTAAACAGCTCTGTTCCGGAGCCTTTCAACTGGAGTATTTTGAAACGTCTGAAGAGTCCGAAGCGTCCGCTGGTCTGGAAGCTGCCGGTATAAGGGACGGGCCAACCCTTTGGTCGCGCATCGGCGGGGCTATAGGAGCCTTTTATCACGGCGAGCCGGCCTTTTTCGGTCTGACGGATTTCTGCGAGTGTATAGTCCACGTTTCTGGCCTTTAGCATTACAAAAGGAGCAGGTATGGACAGCTTTGACTGCCATGTTTGGCCCACGGAGACGCCTTTGGCGGGCTTTTCTATGCTGGAGACTGAATCCCAGAGGAACCACTGTCCGGCTACAAAGTCACCTATCATATCGGGCTCTTTGACTCTGCCCTGCCGGCTGTGCTGGCGAAAAGCCTTTTCGCCGGCCTGCTTAATGAGGCGGTCCAGCTCGGAGTAGTCTTCTATTTTGCCGTTTGGCTGGACGTTGAGAGTGTAGCTTTTGCCGGCCAAAGTTTTTATGGCGTCTTTGGAATTTTTTGGCCGCTGTCCGGTATCCGGGCTTCGTTTAACCGTTATGGATTCAATGCTTACCTTCACTTTTGTCAGGCCATAGGGATTCACGTCGACAGGCTGATAGGCGACAATCATCTCCATCGAATCGTGGAAGGTGTCGGGTTTTGCGCCGCTTTTTTTTGCGGCCTCGCCGGTCGCACCCCAGTCGCGGATTATTTTTCTGGTGGAGACAAACTTGTACCGCAGAATCTGGTCCTGCTGAAAGTCTACGGGCAGCAGCTCTTTGCCCGGTCCCGGCGGCTGTATTGTCCCGATTTTGCCATTGCATCCCGCCAGAGCCGTGAGCAGGCAAACCACTGCGATTATAGTCGGAGTCGTTTTCAACTTCGGGTCCTTTCTGTAAGATTGAGTTTAACAAAACGGGTTATCCGGATGGCACAGCCTTCGCATTGCAATACTGCATACAGGGCTTGCCCATTCCAGGCCCAGACCGACCAATTGAAAGTCTTAGTCAATTCGTTCGAGACGATGAGAGCGAATAGCTGTCATTTTCATGGCGTCGGGCTCCTTGTCGCTGCTGCGGTCGGCGGCAGGGTCGACCATAAACCATTCAGATTTCAGTTCTTCGAAGTACAGCCGGACCTCGCCGGTAGTCATATCCAGTTCCAACCGGCCCGCGTACGTATCGACGCTGTTGTCAAACAGCTTGGCAAAGAGATTCGCCCCTTCTTTCTTATATAACTCCTGGGCCGTTTCTGAAGTGGGAATGGCGTTCATTTCAATCACGGCGATGCGGTGGCCGGCTTTCTTGCTCACTTTCTTGAGGACATAAATTTTTTCATACGCCTTTGCCCCCATCAAGTCGAAGTCAATGTTCTCTATCTTGCTCCAGTCGTCTCCGGCTCGCACGGGCTTTTCCGCCGGCGCGGGTATGCCTGAGATCGCGTGGCGTGCCTTGATGGTATCGGGCCTGAGCAGCGCCTGTGCCTTTTGGCGAGCGAGAGGGCCTGCCTTGACCGCAGCCAGCGCCTCGGTTGTATCGACGATTCTGGTTACGCGACCGAGCGGGTCGATTTCTATCTTGTAACTCTGTCCTATTAGCTGCGCCAGGGCCTTGACTTTGCCGGCCGGTTTGCTGCTGTCAAAATCAAGAACCACGTCGTCCTTGACCGTATCATGGAATTTGAGCTGGTCGATTGTAATCTTTGCGACGGCGCTGCCTTTATCGTTGATGCTCTCTATCTCCTGGGTAAAGGTCATTTCGATGCGATTGCCGGTCTGGCCCCCTTTCAGGGCGGGGTCCTTGGTCAGAGAACCCTCAAAGGTAACGCTTCTTGTTCCTTCGGTGACGACCTTGTAAGTTGCAGACTCGCCCGGGACAAACTTTAATGTTAGCGAGGGTTGCCCGCTTGTTGTGATTGGCACTTCAGGTTCTTTGGCCACTTGGGCACAACCTGCTGCAAGAAGCGCCAAACAAGTCACGGCAATGGCTGACCGAGCCAGGATTTTGCAAGATACCATCATTTCATCTCCTTCGATAAACCACGGTTTAACAGCGATTTCAATTCATAATTATATAGTCTGGCTTGCCTAAAACAACCAATTTTTCTTTATTTATGTCCCTGTA
>JAUWKC010000014.1 GCA_030607345.1 Planctomycetota bacterium
ACAGAATGTCGGAAAGACGTGGAAACAGTCTTTCAGCCTGCCGTCTTCGGCGTATTCGCCTGGCAGGGAGTTGAAATTCACCATGACGGCGATTGAGCTGGAGACAAAACAGTACGGTCGGATGGTGGCAGTGAGGGCTTTGTCGGAACCTTTCATCGTCAAGGTCATCAGGGCAAAGGAGGGCGTCAAGGATGTCAGGTCGAAAGCGTGCGCGCTGTACCTTTTTGACTCCGAGATTAAGGACATCTACCTGAGCATATCTGTTTTCGAGTCGGCCACAAATATCAATAGTCCGAAAGAGACGTTTCGGCACGAGGTGGCGACGTATAAGACTAACGCGGCAGGCGCCGCAGTGGATTTGGACGGTTTGGGCAAGAAGTTTGAGAGCTTTGCCAGAAAGGTGGGGCTCAAACGCGAGAGTCTGAAGGTTGAGAAGCAGACGCCGCTGCCGCGGTGGGCTCGCGTCCAGGTTTCACGTGCGTCGCAGGCGAGCACGATAGGTGCGGCAGTAGCGTGTGAAGGGGCTCTGAATCCTGTTGCGACCGTTACGATACCGGCGGTGCAGACTATGGCGCTTCAAAATGCCGGCAGACTGGTCACAGCAGCACGAATGGCAAGCGTAAGCAGTATGCTTGCAACGAGTATTCCCGGTATGGGGGCAATGAAGATAGCAGTCGCCCCTGCGTTCATGGGGGTTGGCGCCGGCACGGCTGCGGTGGTCGGCGGAGCATCAGTGGGGACCGTTGCTGTTGCCGGCGGTTTCGACAGCAACCATCGCACTTCGACTACTCCATAGTCGCCGGGCGCTGACAGCGTTAGAACACAACAAGCGGGCTCGGGCGGGGCCGTCGACGGGGCCCGCCCGTTTTTTGTGATACATATTTGCAGTCAGCCACAGGTAAAGCGGCAATGGCGCCGTGCGTGGTCTGCGGCCCAGGTCACAAATCCGTCGCGGCAGGCTGGCGGTCTTGAGGATTCCCGACCCACATCAGGTCTCTCTCGAAATCAAGTATTATCACAGTATGCTCGAAATACTGCATTCCGAGTAAACCCTGACACTCCTGCAGAAGAGGGCTTTGGTTTGGGAAGACGGAGATTTGTGCGTCGCTTATAATTCTGGTTCCTACTTTGAGTTTTGGGATGCTGCCCCGCCTGCAGGCCAGCCGGCCAAGGTAGGGGTAGAAGTCCTTTTTCTTTTTCAGCTTAACGTGCGGGATATTGTGACGCAATTGTTCCCAGCGTTCGGTGGTAACGGCGAGCCCACGGCCGCTGCCGGTGTCAAGCTGCAGCTCAATATCCATACCGGCGACGGGAATATTGACAAAAAGGAACGTATTGCCATGGAAATCCTCTTCAATAACAAATGGGTATTTCTCCCAGGCGTTCAGGCCGGCGGGTACAAAGGGTTGATGTGACGAGAACTCCACTTCCTGCTTAATGTTATCGAACAGAACGTATTTGAATTTGCGCAGTACAGGCAATCCAACTATAACAGTATTGTCCCCGGGATTTCCGCTGACAAGCGGCAGCCCAAAGAAAGCAAGGCGTGTGGGCCGCTCGAGATACAGGCACGGCCAATCGGCCAGGGTTACGCCGCCAATCCGCAGGTCCGGCAGATTGCAAAGTCCCAGACCGCGCCCGTTGAGATTAAGGGTGTTATTCTTGAGTGGATACACACTAAGCGAGTTATTCAGGACATGGGCTGCCTTGACAAAGAGGGGCTGTGACGCTCCGGAATCCAACACGACAGGATATGGGGCTTCACTACTTCCTATTCGCCCTTCGACTACCATATAGCGGTTTTTGGAGTACGTTTTGTGGTATTTGATTCGGCAAGGTCTCTGTTGTTCAATGCGGCCGGTCGCCTGCCAGAGTATGTCCCGGCTTCCGTCGTTTCTGGTTACGATTTGTACTTCATAAGGCAGGCTGTTCAGGTCCATTACGGCTACACCAGTCTGTCCGGCGGTTCTGCTATTGACAGGCGTCTGTCGGCAAAAAGGTTCGCTTGAGCATCCGGACAGAAGAGACAAAGACATTACGAATAGCCCGGTGAAAATAATTCTGCGCATTTTTCATCACCCTCACACTGCGAAGTGTTCTTAGCCAGAAGAAACCCCGCTAATAATTCAAACCGGCACTAAAGCAGAGCCGCCTGCTCCGAAGTGCTGAGAGGAAGTATGGTTCCCTCCTGTGAAACCCCCCATCTCTAAAGATGTTGTATTCTACCATTTATTGTCCTGCCTGTCAAGTCTCGCGCTGTCTGGGGCGGCGGTTTCGCTTGGCCGAGGTCTGAGCTGCCCACGTTTTGCAAGTCCAATGCCCCAGTAAACCAATTGTGAAGGCGAATTTGCAGGGCCAGAGACGTATGCCGGCCTGCAGTCGTGCCGAAAGACCTATAAAACGGAGCTTACGACTATTAGCAAGCGGGTAGTCTGTAGCGTGCCCGGCCATTTTACGGGCATCGGAAAAAAACGTTATCAGTAGTGGAAAGCCGGAAAAACAGGGATTTTTCTTTCCAAATGTCGCCCGGTAAGTACTTTTACCTGTGGGAAAAGAAGAAAAAAGTTAAAGCTACGGTGAAGCATAGGCCGATAATGTTTTTCAAACAATTAAGTCGTGAAGTTGTACCGCACAAGAAATGGGGGCTGTTAATTGGGGGGCGCCTAGTGCTGAAGCGGCGCATGCACAGCGTATATTTTAGAAGTTTTCTTGGCTTAGGGTTTTTGTTCTGGGCTTTTTCCGCAGGCGGATGTGGACCAGGTTTATCTTCTCCCGAGCAATTACGAGAGTTCGAAAAAGCCGGGCCGGTCCGTTCCGAAGCGGATTATGACAGCCCCGTAGGTCTTAAAGGTCGTGTGGGTCCTTATCAGGTTATTCGGGGCGATATATTGGAGTTTCAGATGCCGGCGGTGCTGCGGGTCATTTCGTCCGACCTGCCGGAATGGCTCCGGCCGGTATATGGTCGTCGGGATGTTGAGCCGTATCTGGTGCGCGTCAGCCAGGCCGGCACGATTACGCTGCCCATTGTCGGCGAGATGCCGGCAGCCGGCAAAACGCTTGCCGAGATAGAGGCTTGTGTCATTGATGCCTATTTCCCGAAGTACGTTGTCAACCCGCCGATGGTGGTCTGTCAGGTAAAAGAGTATCGAAGCGCGAACCAACGAGTTTTTGCGGTAATGGGACTTGTGAACAAGGCGGGTGTGTTTCCTTATCCGGCAGATGTTAAATACAGTCTGATGGAGGCGCTGGCGTTCGCCGGCGGTCTGGATATGGTAGCAGACCCCCGCTATGTGAAGATTTACCGCAAGGATATTACGGGGCAGGCGGCGCTTGTTACTGTGAAAATCAATAAGAAAGCCTTGGCTGATGCATGCAGCCTGACAATAAAACCGGGAGACCTTGTGTATGTGGACCACACTCTGCGCACGCGGGTCAACAAATTTCTCTCTGACGTGTTCCACATTACAATCGGCGCAGAGAGTCGTTATACATCCAACTAAAGGAACCATTTGAAGATGGCAATCGTGAACAACAACACAGACGCAGACAGGAACTTAGGCTTGCCTGTCCAGCAAGGCAATGACCAAACGCAGGAGAACCTTCTGTGGATAATACTGCGGCACAGGTGGATTGTGTTGTCGGCGGCTGTAGTGTGTGTGATTACAGCATTTACCTACCTCTTGAAGGCAACGCCTATTTATACAAGCGCGTCCAGATTGTATGTCGAACAAACCGGTCCCAAAATCATCAACGACTATGAAGGGTATATGACCAGGTCAAACAACTACCTCTATACTCAGGCGGAGTTGATGAGGTCCACACCCATTATCAGCGAAGTGGCTAATGGTGCTCGTATAAGACATCTCAGGACATTCGCCAACGTGGACAACCTGATTGCTTATCTTAAGAAGAACGTTCAAGTCAGTATCGGCAAGAAGGACGACATTATTACGGTGTCGTTTGATTCTCCGTATCCGGAAGAAGCCGCTGAGACTGTCAACGCCGTGGTAAATTCATATGTCGGATATCACTCCACGCGCAAGCGCAGCACTGTTTCGGAAGTACTGAAGATACTTCAAACAGAGAAACAGAAACGGAACAAGGAGCTGTCAAAGAAATATGCGGAGATTCTTGAGTTTACGCAGGAAAACGGCATAGTGTCTTTTGATAATGAAGGCGGCAACATTGCCTTAAAGCGGCTTTCGGCGCTGTCAGGCGCCCTTACCGAAGCGCAACTGGCAGAGCTTAATGCCAAGGCGGATTTCGAGGCAGCCGGGAGCATGTCGGATGAGCCGGCCAAAATCAGGGAATTTGCTGCGGCCTCTGCGGGGGCGGGCGTACGCATATCTATAAACGACAGAGAAACCCAGTTGAAGTCCGAACTAAGGAATGCGGAGCTGGAACTGCAAAACATGAGCTACCATTGCACTAAGGACCATCCGTCAAATCAGGCGCTGTGTGCGAAGATTGAGCGAATAAAGCAGGAGTTGAACGAGCAGACGAAGGAATTCGCCGATGCCTACATCGAGGTGATGCGGCTGCGATGGGTGACGGCAAAGCAGAGACAAAATGAGCTGCAGACTTCCTTCGACAGCCAATGTGAAGCCGCCCAGGATCTGGGTGTAAAAGCAACCGAGTATACGATACTTCAATCGGAACTAAAGCGGGCAGAGAGGATTTGTGACATTCTTGATGACCGCATTAAGGAACTCAATGTTACAGAAAACACAGGCGCCCTTAACATAAACATACTGGAAGTTGCTCGCGCGGCAAGCGACCCTTCTTATCCACGGAAGGCGAGAGCCATGGCAATCAGCCTGGCACTGGGGCTTATGTTGGGTGCTTTTCTGGCGTTTGTGCGAGACTGGATGGACTATCGTCTGCGCTCGGCTGATGAGATATCGGCCGTTCTGGGTATTCCGGTTCTTGGAGTGGTGCCAAGAATAGCCCAGCAGCGTGTCGGATTAGCACACGGTCGAAAAGTGTGGGACGGCTTAAAGAATACCGTGTCCAAAGTCGGGCGAAGGGCCCACAGAACCGCCGCCGGCAGTGTATCGCAAGGCCGGACAAAAAGCGCCTCCACTCGGGCCTCGGCTCGAGAGAGAAAGAAACCAATTATTGGGGACCGGTCCATTATGGCGCGTGCCAAGGCCTATCGGTCTCAGCACTCAAACGACATGGCCAAGACAAGCTCTATTGTTGCCGGTGCGCCGTATCGGAGGAATGACAGAACGGCATCGGAAAGACAGGCAGCAATTGTGGAGCGTGGGCAGAGCGTGCGGCTCAAGCCGCATTCTGCTGCTGCCGAGGCGTACCGCACGATACGGACCGCCATATTCTTCGGTGTACAAAAGGGCAAAGCCAAGACTATTTTGGTATCTTCGCCTGCTCCGAGTGACGGCAAGAGCACACTGGTCAGCAACCTGGCAATTGCCATGGCGCAGGCCGGACAAAGAACTCTCATCATCGACGCCGACTTCCGCAGGCCGATACAGCACAAGATTTTCGAGATAGACAACCAGGCTGGATTAGCCGGTGTGTTCGCCGGAGTTGTGAGGCTTGACGAAGCAATCAAGCCAGGGCCGGTCGAGGGGCTTGGCATTTTGCCCGGCGGTCCGGAAGTGCCGAACCCGTCGGAAGTGCTCAACAGCAACGCATTTATCGAGACATTGAAGAGTCTGTCGGGATACTACGACCGTATCATCATTGATTCGCCGCCGGTATTAGCGGTAGCCGATAGTCAGATTCTTGCGGCGGTTTGCGACGTTACAGTGTTGGTTCTCAGGGCGGAGAAATCCACGAGGAGACTGAGCCGGCAGGCGTGTGACAGCGTGATAAGCGTCGGCGGACATTTGCTCGGAGCGGTGATGAATGATGTCGCTCCGAAGCACCGCCGTTACGGCTACTACGGCGGCTACGGCGGCTACGGATATTACGGTGATCACGGATATTACGGGAGCTACTACGGCCGCGACGATGACAAAGCCACCAAGGAGAAACGCCAAGAGAAGGTTCACGTTTGAATGTTGTTTTGGGGGCTGTTTATGACACTCAGGGTCATCCGAGAGTGAACAACAAAATCGCGTGTGCAAGTCAATCGTGATGCTGTTGCCTTGGCTCTTTTACGGTATGCAGGACAATTTGGATGGACAATAACAATGGTCCACAGGAAGAATTTGTCAATAACTGAGGAGATTGTTCCGGACGGCGCGCAGCAGAGGAGTTATGTCGATATTCATTGCCATTGCCTGCCTGGAGTAGATGACGGTCCGGCCACGGAAGGTGAGGCCCTGGCCTTGTGCCGGGCACTGGTTGATGATGGTATAGGGACGGTCATAGCCACGCCGCATCAGTTGGGGCGGTTCAGCGACTGCAACGAAGCTGCAGAAGTCAGGCAGGCGGTTTTTCGGCTGAACGAGCAATTGCAAGGCAATGGAATTGCTCTGACGGTGGCTGCGGGCGCCGAGGTCCGTGTGGATGAAAGGATACTTGAGCTGCTTACAGATGATAAGATACTTACTCTCGCCGACGGCGGTAAATATATTCTGCTCGAGCTTCCACACGAGGTGTTTATAGATATCGAGCCGCTGCTTGTGGAACTGGCAACTCTGCAGATTCAAGCTATCATATCGCATCCCGAACGACACAACGTTCTGGCGGCCCAACCTGCCATATTATCCTCCTGGCAAAGACGCTCGGCTCACCTTCACGTAACGGCTGGAAGCCTGCTCGGCGAGTTCGGACTGGTCGCTCGGAAGGCGGCGTGGCGATTCTTGAGGATGGGGTGGGTTTCACTTGTGGCGACGGATTCACACAACGCCAAGTATCGGCGCCCCCTTATGACGGCTGCTTTCAAACGTATCAGCCTGGAATTAGGACAGCCTGCTGCCCGCCTGCTGTGTATCGATAATCCGGTAAGAGTACTGAAAGGCCAGGATTTGCTCCAGCCTTGCTCGATTAACACAGGGAAATACAGTGATGAGAGAATCGCGAGCACTTTTTGACCAGACAAAGTCCAGCTCAAGCAGATTTGATATAGTCATTGAATGGCTTGTTGTGGCGCTGCTGGTATTTATGCCACTTGCCTTCGGCGTAGTGCACGCCTGGAGTGAGCGGGTGGTCATTGCCTTATCCGGGGCTATCATAGTGTGCTTTTTGCTTAAGCTGGTTTTTGACCCAGGCGCAGGTATAGTATGGAGTTGGGCTTATGTGCCGCTGGGTCTGTTTGTGCTTGTTGCGGTGGTGCAGCTCATTACGCTTCCTGCCTGGCTTGTCAGCATTATCTCTCCGAACACTGTTGCGCTACGAACACAACTGCTGAGTGGTCTTCCGAACGCCGAGGCGTCGCTTAAATCGATGACGCTAAGTTTGTATCCAAATGCCACAAAACACGATTTGCGTCTTCTGCTTTCTGCGGTCGGGATCTTTGTAGTTGTGCTCAACGTTCTGCGTCGCAGCGACCAGATAGAGCGTTTGCTGACGGCCATAGCAATAATTGGCGGAACCATTGCGGTTTTTGCCCTGGTGCAGGGTCTTTTTGAAAACGGCAGAATCTACTGGTTTGTACCTACGGCACATCGCATAGGTTTTTCAGGTCCGTTCATAAACCACAGTCATTTTTCCCAGTTTATGAATCTGTCAATCGGCGCAGCACTCGGTCTGCTTCTGGTGAGATTACACCGAGTCTTTGCAGGCAGGAACATCACGCTGCCGATTGTCTTTGACCATTTAAGCTCTCCGTCGGGCAGGACGCTATGGCTTCTGGTCGCAGTCATTAGTCTTGGTATGGCAGCGGTCTTCATCTCTCTGAGTCGAGGCGGCATCATCAGCACGCTTTTGGCTATGACTTTCACCACATTGGCTATTACTTCGCAGCGGTCTGTCAGAACCCACGGGTGGATAATGGTTGGCATAGGAGTGGTTGCGTTCGTCTGTGTTCTGTACATAGGTTTCGACGCCGTTTACGAGCGTATGGCGACGCTGAGGGATTTCAACCAGGCTGGAGCGGACCGTCTCCAGATACTCAGAGACATAATCCATGCATGGGTGGAATTTCCAGTACAGGGCACCGGCCTTGGCACCCATTCGACAGTCTATCCGATGTTTGACCATTCAACTATCACCGCGTTGGCGACGCACGCAGAAAACGAGTACGCGCAGGTGCTGGAGGAAACCGGCCTGGTAGGTTTAGGTTTGCTGATGATTTTTGGTGCAGTGGTGTGGTCCAACTATGGCAAGCTCGTCGGCTCTGTCGAGCTGCCGATTCAATCTGCGGCATATGGTCTGGGCTTCGGCCTTTTTGCGATACTCATCCACAGCCTGAGCGATTTCGGTCAGCACCTGCCGGCGAACGGGTTTCTTTCAGCGATATTCTGCGGGCTCCTGCTGGGTCTGGCCCGACTCAGAAAGAACCGAACGGCTGTGGGGGAAGAAAAGGCCTCTTCCGGGAAGTTCAAGGTTTTACGTTCAAGAGTCGTTCGGATAGCTGTGCTTTTGGGGGTACTTGGAATATGGTCATGGGCTCTTATCGGCGCTAATAACAGCCGAAACGCAGAGGCCCACTGGGCTCAGGCTCGGACGAGCGAAAAGCTCCTGGCCAAGCAGAACTGGCAGGGGACAGACGCTGAGTATGAAGATTTGATTTTTCACGCCGCGAGGGCGTCTGCCTTTGAACCGGATAACGTAAAGTACCGGTATTGGCTTAATGTCTACCGGTGGCATTCGATAGACCAGGCAAGAGCATACGAGCCGAGCGGTCCGGCCGTTGATGAGAATTCGATTCCGGCGGTTCGTGATATAGTCGAACAGTTATACGAGGCGTGCGTTTTGTGCCCGACATACGGGCCGATTTATTCCACGGTTGGTCAAATTGAAAAGTACGTCCTGAACAACGACTCCGGCGCAGACAGAATCAGAAAAGGCTTTCAGCTTGCTCGGTGCGACCCGGTAGCCTGTTTTATGGCTGGCTGTCTCGATGTTCAGGAAGGAAAATACGAGGACTGCGTTGCGAAATTCGAACGGGCTGTGGAACTGGACGGCAGAACGTTCAAAGGTGTTGTGGAGATATACGTCAATTATTTAAGCCGTCCTCGGCTGGCCATATCGGCCGCAAAAGATAACGTTGGCCGGCTCAGGTATGTAGCCAACGTTCTGACAGGGATGCAGTATTACGACCTGGCCAGGCAGTGCCGCGAGCGGATGAAGATTTTGTTAGAGGCAGAATGTAACAAACCTGATGTTAGTGCCTCATCGTTAGTGTCTTTAGCCAGAGTCTATGGGGGGCAGGAAGATAAGAAGGCAGCGATAGAGCTCTATCACCGCGCTCTTGCGCTCGATTACAGCCATCTCCACTGGCGCCTTGAATTGGCCAAGTTGTTTGCCGAGTCAGGGAAAATTCCAGAGGCGCTGGATGAGGCGAAAAAGTGCCTGCGTCTGCATCCCGGGTTTAAGCCTGCGGAGAAGCTTGTAGCGGATTATTCAGTGCGGCCCGAAGCGTGGAGCGCTGAACCCTGACGGCTGCGATGGCTTCGGTAAGAGTGGGTCGGCCCCTTGCGAGCCAACGGTGAACATCAAATGTATTGATGCTTTGTTGCAAGGCCTTGAAAGCCAGGCGTATTCGGCGGCAGGGAGGGTGTCATACGCAGGCATCACTCCATTCGGCTGGGGAGCTCACACAAAGGGTGGACTAAAAAACGCGGGCGGTGTAAACTCTCAGGAATAGGATTCTTTGATTACGTGGAACCGCTCTTTTGAAAGGAAACGTGAGATGTTACAGGATGGTGAAAAAGGGGTAATTATCCAACGGGACAAAAAGACCTATGCCGTAGCTCCGCATATTCCGTGCGGAGTTGTGCGGCCTGAGACACTGCGTAAGCTCGCAGATGTTGCCGAAAAATATGGCGCCCAGGCATTGAAAATAACCAGCGCCGCCAGAATAGCCGTTGTCGGGATTGACGAGAAAGACGTCGATGCCATCTGGGGCGAGCTTGGTATGTCACCGGGCTTTGCAGTCGGGCTTTGTGTTCGCAGTGTCAAGGCTTGTCCGGGAACGACCTTTTGCAAACGAGGTATGCAGGATAGCCTCACCGCAGGATTAAAACTGGATGCGAAATACCACGGGGCCGAGCTGCCGGGCAAGCTCAAAATCGGTGTGAGCGGCTGTCCGAATCAGTGCGCCGAGACATGTATAAAGGATATCGGCCTTGTGGGTATGAAAAACGGTTGGAAATTGTTCGTAGGGGGCAACGGGGGCGGCAGGCCGAGACTTTCACAGCAATTGGCCAGAGACCTTACGACGGAGCAGGCTCTTGAGCTGACCGATAAGATTATTGAGTTTTATAAATCAAACGGCAAGCCTCATCAAAGGCTCGGTGCAATGATAGAAAAGATGGGTTTTGAAGAATTCAGGACGGCGATTCTCGGTGCTCAAGCAGTTTAGACAGATAAAAGATGTGCTTGAAAAACTGTACGGAAAGTATAACCGTCGCAGTCTCATAAAGCCGGACCCGCTGCAGTTTGTTTATAGATACAGCCGTAGAGCTGATATGGAGGTCGCGGCGTTTCTGGCGGCGTCTCTTGCTTATGGCAGAGTACAGCAGATAGAAAAAAGTCTGACAGACCTGTTTGGGCGGATGGGCAACAGCCCTTCTGAGTATGTGCGCAACCTTGACGGTAAGCAGAGCCAGGAATTGAAGGGTTTTAAGCATCGTTTTACGGACGGCGACAACATATCGGATTTACTGAGGCTCCTGCAGATTGTCTTGAACAGATTTGGGAATATCGAAGAGTTTTTTGTACAGGGTTACGAAAGCAGCGATGAGAATATTATCCCTGCTCTATCGAGATTTTGCGATTCGCTGACGCGCATGTATATTGCCGAGCACAATACAGAGCCGGCTCGCGGTTTGAAGTATTTGCTGGCCAGTCCCAATCAGGGCAGTGCGTGCAAACGGCTGAATCTTTTCCTGCGGTGGATGGTGCGAGATGATGATGTTGATACGGGGCTCTGGAAGTCGGTGGATAAAGCCAGGCTGGTTGTGCCGGTCGATGTACACATAAGCAGGCTGTGCAGGATTTTAGGGTTTTGCAATCGCAAGACCATTTCATTGTCAGGTGCATTGGAAATTACAGACAGTTTCAGGCAAATCGAACCGGATGACCCTGTCAAGTACGACTTTGCACTGTCGAGGATTGGAATCGTGGAAAATTGCAGCGGCAGGTTCCGCCCGGAGTGCCGGGGCTGCGAATTGTACGGGTTTTGCTTGAAAAGGGAGAATTGAGGCGAATATGGATTCGATGCAATTGGAAAAATACAGCTCTGCAATGACACTCTCGGATATGGAGATTTTTGTTTTTCCTGAACTGATGTACAGTTTGGTTCTGGCTAATATTATGAGTCCGATTGTCTGGCAGTGGCGAGAATTGGACTGTTTCAAGAAACTGGAGGGCAAGAGCAGCTACAAGAAGCTGATGCGGCTGAGGCAATTCATAATGGACGAATATGAGTTTAATCTTGACCTTGAAACATGGGGACTTACGGGCCAGGCCAGGGAGCTCAAGCGATTTGAGAAATTCATTTCGCCCGAAGATATTGCCGGCAGTAACGCACTGTTCGGATATCATGGAGACGAGTATTACTTCGACGTCGATATCCGAAAGCATTTCGGTCTCGACAAATATGACGGTGATGTCATTCCGTACTGGAAGACGGAAACCGTCGAGGCGATGAATGCATTTCGCCTGAAGGATGGTTACACCGCCGGCGCGGGCGAATGTGTGTCACTTGCGGCTTTGTACGCGGCAGCGGCGTTTGTCGTGTGCAGGATACCACTGGAAAATATTTATATGATACTGACGCCTCTGCACTCACAGAATTTCATTGACATAGATGACGGGGTGCTGACCAACAACAGAAGACTGGTAACAAAAACAATGTGGTTTAACGGTACGGCGATTTCCAACAAGGCCCAGCGGGCATTGCGCAACGAGCGGATTACAATAACAGCTCACAATACGGGTTTTGTTCACTGTTTTTACAAAGAAGCAACGATGGAGAAAAGTGCCTATGAACATCTTGTAGAACGGATTGGCGGTTATCTTTCCACAAAACTAAATACCCTCACTATGACCAATTTTCTTCGCTATCACAGACAATACCAGAGGTATTTTCAGTTTTGCTGTGACGAGTGCAGGAAAGGGACAAAATATGCCAAAGCCGAAGTGCTTTTTCATTATGAGCACGGAAGTAATTTCAGGATTGCCGATAAAACCTTTGAAAGATTACTCGAGGAAGTATCGGACGAAGACCTTTCACCATATAAGCTGCCTGACCGGATGTGCTGCCGTCAACTCTGGGCCTTTACAGAATACGAGAACCTGGATGTAAGAAAAGAAAGCGACAGAGACGCAATAGGTAAGTATCTGGGTCCGTTTGTTCCGGAAGTGGCTCGGTTGTTACAAGCCCTTGCGGAGTTCCTGCACGTCGAGCCGAAATTACCCGGCTCGGGCAAACACTTTGTAAACAGCCAGCCCGTAAATCTTTCAGTTGAACAGAGCAGAAGCGAAATAATCGACGAGCTCCGGAAAATACGGCGCAACAATACTACCGCGGACCTGGCTTTTTATGCATATCGCGATATGGAGACCTGTGACTGGGAACCATTTGTCAAGGCAGCCGTCGAGCGTAACCCTGTTTCAATAGAAGCGACGAAATCAATGACGGCCGATGGCGTCTATGACTGGCTCGGACAAATGAACAATGAGTCAATTTATCACGGTAAACGTCTGGCACTACCGGATGAAGTTGCAAATTACAAGACCGGCGACGGGCTGGAGAAGGCCTTTGTCCTGGCTAATGTGCTTCGCCAAAGATACCCTGCGCAGGACATTAAAATAAGTGTTAATAA
>JAUWKC010000121.1 GCA_030607345.1 Planctomycetota bacterium
AGCGAATCGGTAACTCTCAATAGCTCGAAAATGCCCGTTCTGCCGCGCATACCACTCTGCATACACTCGCTGCAACCGGCGCCGCGGTACAACTTCCGGTCGGGCTTAATCTCGACTGAACTGTTGAGGTTCCTGATTAGATTCTCATCCGGCTTGTACGGCTCCTTACAACTGGCGCATATCTTCCGAACGAGTCTTTGCGCCAGGACCGCCTCAAGCGAACTGGCCAATAGAAACGGCTCAACCTCCATATCAATCAATCTCGTGACCGCTCCCGGCGCATCGTTGGTATGAAGCGTCGAGAATACCAAATGGCCTGTTAACGCCGCACGAATGGCAATGTCGGCCGTTTCCTTGTCGCGTATCTCTCCAACCATCACAATATCGGGGTCCTGCCGCAGGATATGCCGCAGGCCCGTTGCAAAAGTAAGACCCCTTTTCGGATTAACCGGCATCTGGATGACGCCGTCGAGCTGATACTCTACCGGGTCCTCGATGGTAATTATCTTAAAGCTCGGCGAGTAAATCCTGTTCAATGCCGCGTAAAGCGTCGTCGTCTTGCCGCTGCCGGTAGGACCGGTGACAAGTACAATCCCGTGAGCCTTATGCAGACAGCGGTCGAAACCCGAAAGAGACTGCTTGCTCATGCCCAGGTCCTCGAGCCCAAGCAGAGATGCCGACCTGTCAAGGATTCGCAGCGTCACCGACTCGCCGAATATGGTGGGTACCGTAGAGACACGGATGTCCACTTTGCCGTTCTTGCCTGCAAACTCAATATGTCCGTCCTGAGGGACAAAACGCTCGGCGATGTTCATATTGGCCATAATCTTTATTCGAGACACAATCGCCGCCTGCAGGCGTTTCGATGACGGGGTCTTTTCAAGAAGCATCCCGTCAATCCTGTATTTGATTTTCACCTCCTGATGGAAGGGCTCTATATGGACATCGCTTGCCCGGGCCTCGATGGCCTCGAGTACTATCAGATTCACGAGGTTCACCAAAGACGGCTCCCTCGCCAGTTCGTGCAGTTTCGCAGGCGAATAGTCGCCGTTATCAAATTCCGCATCCTGCCGCGTCTCAGCCGGTACGAGGTCGTCAAGCATCCTGGCAACATTGCTGCCGTAGAACTTAAGTATGGCGCTTTCCATTTGCGCAGGCTCGGCGTAGTATCTGCGGACCGAACGCCCGCTGACCAGTCGTAAATCCTCGAACACCTGGGGCTGAAACGGGTCCACCATCGCTACCGCCAATCGTCCATCTTCAAACCAGAGCGGCATAATGTTGTGCTTGCTCACCAACTCGGCAGGGATGAGGGCAATTACGTCGGGACTGACCGAAACGTCAACCAAATCCATCTTTTCTATGCCAACCTGAAGCGCAAGTGCCTCATTTAACTGGGGTTGTGTAATATAGCCAAGCTCAAGCAAAATCTGGCCCAGGCGCCGATGCTTGAGATTCTGCTCGGCAAGGGCCATCTCAAGCTGGCCCCTGTCAAGGTAGGCCTTTTCACAAAGCAGCTCACCTAACCTCTTTTTTCTACTCAGATTCATACTGCCCTTCCGTCACGAGAAAACCGCGATGCTGACAAACCCTAATTGTACTATTTTACAGGACTTACGTCAAGTTAGACGCCCTCTGCGGACACGGACCATCAGCATCAATTCTGCCACAATGCCCGCCGAGGACAAAGTAAAATCCACGTAAAATAACCATAACAGCCTTTTGGCGGCACCTCCTGCCACCCGGCTTGTCTATTTCTTTAGACGCTGCGAAAGCTCTTTTTGTTACAAGAAAATACGGCTTATCGCAAAAAACCTGCGTATCTGGCCATTTTTCTGCGTGGCCGCACCGGCATATTGCAACCACGGCCACTTCCTGAAGTAGAAAATGCCTATATTCGCAACAAGGACACGGATTATTCCTGTGGCCGGGCTCCTCGGCCGCTTACTTACCCTGCTTGCAGCCTGGATTCTGCCCGGCGCCTACGCTAACAGCGTGCCTCCGGCGTTTTGCCTTGCAATACCTATTATGCTATGCAGACCATCTTCTGTCAACCATAATCTCGCGTTTTTCCTGATTTTCTCGGACCGGATAAGAATAAAAACGGGCTCACGCCGGGGCCGAATCGTTGCCGCCAAGCCCGAGTTCACAGATTGTGCATCGGCCGCGAAAAAGCACAACGTTGCGGTCAAAACCGTGCTCGAGGCGGCCTTGGATGCATACAGAAGAACCACGCCGAAGGGCTCTGAGCGAGCGTAACCGGCTTGCTCAAAAGACCTTACGTCCCGCTCGCATAAAACAGAAAAAACGAGCGTCAATAGCTACTTTTCGGAAACACCTTAAGCCCTTGTATCGCAAAGGGTTACAACAATTTTGCGGTCCACGCTGAAATTTTTGCGGTGACACCCACCACCCTGCCGATGAATACTATAAGGCAAGGATATAATAGATGGATTCTTGCGGTTTTTGTGCCGTGGCGAGCTTCCGGATGCAGCAATTAGTGCTCCGGAAGCTTTTTTTCTGCAATGCCGGCCCAACAAAACAGCCGCTACTGGCAACTCGGTATAGAGAGCCGAAGAGCAAAATGTCTCGGCTTTTCAGAGGGGTAACTACTCGGTGGTGGTTTGCCGGTTAAACCGTCACGCCGGTTTGCTGCTGGAGTTTTTCGTTGAGGACCTTCATCTTGTCCTCGATGCGAACAAGCTCTGTAATGTCACGCACCATCCCGACAACAGCGATGCTGTTTCCCTTGGCATCCTTGACGATTGACCTGGAGATTGAAACGGGAAAGATGCTGCCGTCTTTCCGTCTGTGGTAAAAGCCAATCTCGCACTCGCTGCCGCCAAAGCTTGTCCGAAAAACGCTTCTTGTGTAGTTGTTCTGCGGCTTACCCATCCACAAAACATGGCTGTTCTTTGCAATAACCTCATCCTGCTGATAACCGTATGTCTTGCAAAAGGCCTTATTAACAAATATTATTCGGTCCTCAAGGTTGGTAATGTAGATGCTTTCACTGGTGCTCATAACGGCCGCCGAGAGCAAATGCATTTGCCGCTCGGTCTTGTGGTGCCTGATGGCGTTCTCGACGGTTATGGGAAGGGTCTTGAGATAGCTGCGCTCGAAGTCTTTTGTGAGGTAGTCGTACGCTCCCGCCTTGTAGGCACTGACGGCAACTTCTTCATCGCCGGCCCCCGTAACAAGAATAACGGGAATGTCTGTTACCAACGCAAGAATGTCAAGAGCTGTGCCGTCACCCAGCGAGTAGTCCGAGATTATTATGTCAAACTGCCGTCCGGCCAATATGTCGCGGGCCTCCGACACAGAGCCGGCAATTATGCAATCATACGGCAGCTCCCCATCCTCCACCGCCTGGGTAAAGGCCATCTGGTCGAGTTTGTCATCTTCAATCAACAGAATCTTGTACTTTGAGTCTTTCATATTCTTCTGCTCCATTCGGCAATTTGCTCAGGTTCCAGTACAGGTTAATGGTTCTGATTGAATCGACGAATTTCTGGTAGTCGGCGGGCTTGACCATATAACCTGCCACACTGAGCTCGAAACTTTCGACGACGTCTTTCTCGCTGTCCGATGTGGTCAACACAACCACGGGAATCCTTCTGAGCCGCTCATCGCCTTTTGCAATTTCCAGAAACTCGACGCCGTTCATCCGCGGCATATTCAGGTCCAGAAAGATAAAGCACGGCTCTTCGTTGTTCTCGTCCCGGAGGTACTCCAGCGCCTCTTCGCCGTTCGCCGAGTGGACAATCTCATTCCTGATGTGAAGGTCCTCCAGCGCACGCTTGAACGTCATCGCGTCGACCACGTCATCCTCAACAAGCAATATCGGCTTTAAGTTTTGGTTTTGCATCGCTAACCTCTCTTTTCGATTTGGGCAGCGTGAAGTAGAAAGTGCTTCCTCTGCCTGGTTCTGATTCCACCCAGATTCTGCCTCCGCTCAGCGCCACTATTTTTTTGACGACCGACAGACCAACGCCCGTGCTCTCGAAGTCGTCACGGGCAGAAAGCGTCTGGAAAATCCGGAAGATTTTGTCGAAATATTTCTCTTCGATACCGGGACCGTTATCGCCGACACTGAACTTCCAGAAAACTTCATCTTCAACACAACCGATTCTTATTTGTCCCCGCGGCTTATCCATATACTTTATCGCGTTGCTGAGCAGGTTCTCGAAAATATGTATAACACCGGTCTTCTCACACTCGATAACGGGCAGGCGACCCTCAACCGTAACTTCAATATTTTCCGGAGGTGCCACCATATCGATAACTTCCGGCAGAAGCTCATTGAGGTCGGCCTTAACCTTTTTCTCCCTGACACGTCCGACCCTCGAATACTGAAGCACACCGTTAATCAGGTTATGCATCCGGCCCACCCGGGTCAACAGCAGGCCCATCTGCTCTTTGCCTTTCTCGTCAATCTTGTCCGCATAATCGGTTGATATCCAGTCGGCCAGGGTCTTAATCCCCCTGAGCGGCGCTTTTAAGTCATGCGAAACGATATATGCAAAGTCCTTCAATTCCTGATTGACTCTCTTGACCTTCTCATTGATGGTCTTCAGCTCGTCGATGAGCTTGGTCTGATTCTCCTCGGCCCGCTTGCGCTCCGTTATGTCACGGGTTATCGCTATTATGTATTTCTCCTTCCGGTGGCTTACCAGTTTCAGACTTGTCTCTACAAAAAACTTCGTTCCGTCTTTGCGCCGATGCGTGCCTTCAACAATGATGTCTCCTTTGTGCTCCAGCTCCTGAACGTGTTGCTGCCAGACCGAATCATGCGGCACAAGCCCGTCGATGTCCTTGACGGTCATTTTATGTAATTCTTCCCGCTTATAGCCGAGAGTTTCACATGCTCGGTCGTTCACATCCAACAGCCGGCCCCATTTGGAGTCTATGACAAAAATGCAGTCGTTTGAACGGTCTATCAGATTTCTGAACAACTGCAGTTTTTCGCCCTTCTGCCTGCCGTCGGCGATTCTGCCCAGATGTTCGCCAACGGCAGCGAGCATTTCACCCTCTTCTTTGAGAAATGGAGTCCGGCTGCCTGACGTCTTTGCGCCTCGGTAGTAAGCCTCAATAGAGCCGCCCTTTTCGCCTCGCACCTTTATCTCGGTACACTGGCTCAATTCGCTCTTCTCGAAATTACCCGTCTTGTACTGTATCCCGTCGAAAGTAATTCTCACACAGGTCGCCGCCGGGTCCTGATATGCACTGCGAATCAGCTCGGCGCTCTTCTCGAATATCTGGTCCAGCGAAATATTCGACTGCTCAACCAGCTTCGATAAGTCATAGAAACAGTTAAGCTGCTTTATATGACGCTGCAATCGCGCCTGGGCCGAGTCTTCTTGTTCGGGCTTGTCGTCAGGTGCCGCATTAGCCGACGAGACCGTCCGGCCCGTCTCAGCGGCCTTCTGTCCGTCGTCTGCGGCGGACCGTCTTTGTCGGCGGGCCACGCCGCCGAGACGTGAATCGGAAACAGAAATTGAGATTGTCCTGTTGATGCGTCGGCGCATAACGATGACCGCCAGCACGCCAACGATACTCAGAACCACGCTGACCCACACAGTGCTCTTGATAACTTTTCTAATCGGTTTAGTCTCGGCGAATACCTGGTCTCTCGTACTTTGCTCGAGAACCTCGGCAATTTCTCCCACCTCAACAAACAGAGGTTCCACCTTGTCCTCGAAGAACGAGGCAGCTTCGGCAAAACCCTTGTCCTGTCGTATCTGCAGCGCGCGATTAATCAATTCCGGCAGCGCATCGGTTTTTGTCTTGAAGCTTTCAAAGGCCTTAAATAACTCTTGTCGCTCTCGGCTCTGTCCTGAAAGCTCACCCTCAACCCTCAGCCTGCGCTGCCAGGCCG
>JAUWKC010000305.1 GCA_030607345.1 Planctomycetota bacterium
CCAATCAGCGAGCGACAAAAGGCTGCCCGTGCTCTCGGCGACGCCGTCGAATCAAAAATCTCTGAGATGTCACGTATCCATGTTCTCCTCGACCCACTGATGCCCCCCCTGGCCCGGGTCACAGAAATTGACCTGAGGGCCATTGCTCATCTGCGTACAGCGCAGGTGGGCCTTGCCGTTGAGCGGTATCGTTTGAAGAATGGTCGGCTTCCGGAGTCGCTTGCAGAGCTTGTTCCTGCCTACCTCGATGCGGTCTCGAAAGACCCGTTCGACGGCCGGGATATCCGGTACAAGAAGCTTGATGTTGGTTTTGTGCTCTACAGCATAGGCGAAGACCAAAGCGACGATGGCGGCAGGGAAAAACCACCGAGACGTGAAAGAGTCAAAGGTGACAGCTATGACATTACCTTCGTAATTGAGCGGTAAAAAACCGCCTCCGGGATTCCGCGGGACCGGTGAGTTTTTCAGACTGCGCTGCAATAGCAAAAGTTGCCCTTTATGATATGAAAATGGTTATTTCGCAAGAATCTCATAATCCTCTGACGGCGTGGAGGCTCCACTGTGAGCGACAATAAGCCGGTAAAGAAACGAAGCTGGATACAGTATTTTCTGTACATACTGGCCGCACTTGTCGTTATCGGCCTGGCCGGCTTTGTGCTGTATCGATTGCACCTGCAATCAGAGCTGCGGGCCCGGCTCGACGCCATACGGGCAGCCGGTTATCCTGTAACCTTCGAAGAGCTGGACCAGTGGTACGCTCTGCCGGAAGGTGGTGAAAACGCCGCCAATACCCTGTTGCAAGCCTTTGGGTACTACCAGACGTCGCTCAATGAGCTGCCGCTGCTGGGGCGCAAGGACCTGCCCGGCCGAACGGGAAAGATGGATGAGGAAACCAGGACTCTTATCGCGCAGTACCTTGCCGAAAACGACCGGGCGCTCGAACTTTTGCACGAAGGCGCCGCAATAGAGCACTGCCGTTATCATGTTGACTTTACCGCAGGCAATGCAATCTCGATGTCCCACCTGGGCGATATCCGTACGGGCGGGAAACTTCTGCAGCTTGAGGCTGCCTTGAGCGCCGAGAGCGGCAGTGGCGAATTGGCTGGGCGGTCAATCACGTCTATGTTTGCCCTGGCACGGTCGCTTTCCAACGAGCCGTTGGTTATATCCGTGCTTATCCGCTGCGCCGTCCAGGCCTCTGCCGTCAGCGCTCTTGAGTACACTCTCAACAGGATAGAGCTCAGCGACGAGATGCTGGCTGAACTTGCTGTTACCATCGACAGCGCTGAGGACGTTTCGGGCGTAAATTGCGCATTAGCCGGCGAACGCTGCTTCGGGATTGATATTTTCAGGAACCCTTCGGCTCAAAATCTCGGCATTTTCGCACCGACAGTGCCGGCAGCGCCGGTCGTTGTGCTGTATCAGCTCAGCGGTTTGTGCGACAAAGATGCTATCATGTATCTTGACGTGATGAAGGAATATATCGAAGCCGGGCAACTGCCCCTGCACCAGCGGAGAAAGGCGCTGAAGGCAGCCTCCGACAAGTTGGACGGACTATCCAAAATCCACGTGCTACTGCGCGGCGCCGTGGGCTCACGAGTGACAATGCTTGACGTTCGAGCCATTGCTCAACTTCGCACTGCACAGACTGCCGTTGCAATTGAGCGATATCGCCTTTCCAACGGGCGGTTGCCTGAGACGCTTGCAGAACTCGTTCCAGCCTACCTGGATGCGGTTCCGAAGGACCCGTTCGACGGCCGGGATATTCGATACATAAAACGGGATGCTGGTTTCGTGGTCTATAGTATAGGCGAAGACGAAAGCGACGACGGCGGTGTGGAAAAACAGCGGCGCCGAAGAGGCAGGGGCAGGGCGCCCTGTGATATCACTTTCATAATCGAACGATAAATTATACCCGGTGGCGGTCCGGGGCCAAAAAGGCAATAATTTCAGCAGCAGAGCGGTTTTTTGCAAAAATTTTGTAACTTTTTGGCCTCGTTGTGCGTCTATATTATAGCCGGGATGCTATCCGCCTGAGTTTAAACCTTGACAAAAATCCGGATTATTAGTCAAATACATGTTAGATTGACACTAAACATACGCAGAACTCGAGGGCATTTTTATGCGGAAGGCATTCGAGAAAAAACTTCAGTTGGTTCGGCTTCGCTGCGGCGTCAACCTGCTTCTTGAGCAAACGGGGCGTGTGTTAATTGTGGCAGGCGCAATAGCCGTGTTAGCGGTTCTTGTGGAACGCCTGCTGGCTTTAAGTGTCATAAGGGCCGGTATTCTGTGGACTTTTCTTGCTGCGGCTGTGGTCTTGATTGTCTTGCTCTGGTGGGCCAATCGACCCGGCAGGATGCAGGTTTCGCTGCTGCTTGATGACCGGCTGAAGCTGCACGAGCGATTCAGCACTACCCTGGCACTGGCTGAATCGACCGACCCTTTCGCCTCGGCAGCAAGGGCTGAAGCACGCGAAACCGCTAAATATATAACTCCCCAGGCATATTTTCCAATCAGGCTCTCCAGACGCTGGTCTTATGCGACGGCAAGCTGGGCGATTGTCACGGCTTTGTTTCTGTTTATGCCGCAGGAAGACCTGCTGGGCTTATTCGCAAAAAGCCGGAA
>JAUWKC010000120.1 GCA_030607345.1 Planctomycetota bacterium
CAATATTGTGTAGCGGTCGTTTTGTCACCCAGCTTCATTTTCGCCTCGGCCATCCCGACATACGCAACCGGCGCCAGATAATCATCGGTATGCCTTGAGGCAACTTCAAAGACTTTGTCCAGTTTCTGCGGCATCCATTTGCCTGCCGCAGCGTCCGGCGTTCCGGCGCCCGAAACAAGCGCCCGCAAATACCCGTCCATGGCCTTGGATACCTGCTCGGCGTCGGAGCTTCGGGCAGTGGATTGCTCACTGCCGCCGGCTATTTGCAGCGCACGGGCGTACAATTGCTCCGCTTGGCCATAATCGCCGGCAGAAACGGCAAAGGCTCCTGCCCTGTTGTACCAATAGAGGCTGGCGGGGAATTTCTGCAGTGTCTCCTGGTATAAACGCTTCAGTGCCCTGGTTCTATGAAAACGGAGGTAAACCTGTTCAAGCAGCTTTCTTGGCCCACGCCCCGATGCCGCTTCGTCGGCCGAAGCTTGTGGGTGGTCGACCGCATTTTTCAGTTCGGTTATGGCGTCATCAACACGATTGGCCCGCAAATACGCCTTGGCAAGATAATACCTCGTATCGGGCTCGTCGGACAAAGACTTGCTTTCTCTAAGGTCGCTGATAGCCTGGGCATAATCACCTTTTAACAGGTTTATTCTGCCCCTCAGTTGCCAGGCTGTTGCATTGCTTTGGTCCGCTGTGAGATTCTGATTTACGAGGTCAAGTGCCCTGTCGAGGCGGCCCTGCCTCATCACCAACCAGGCCTCAAGCAGCAGGGCCCTGGGCTCATCGGGGAACCTTTCCCTGAAACTTTCGACCTCGTGTTCGGCCTGCTTGATGAGACCTGTTCTAAGGTAAGCCTGAATCTGGAGAAGATGATTATCAATGCTCTCTTCGATAGACAAGAGCTCCTCAGAGTATTTTTGTACGGCCTGTTGGTCTGCTGTTTTTTCTGCCGTGAGTAACAGGCCCCTGACAACCTGAACATCCTTTGGGTTTGCCTGGTACAACTGCTGGAGCACCTGTCGGGCCTGGGTAAATTTGCCGAGTTGAAAATAATGTACCCACAGTAAGCTTTTATCCGCGGAGCCTACCAGCAGCTCTTGCGCCTTTTGCTCCTGGCCGGTAACTCGATAATACTCAGCCAGAGCACCAATTACAGTCTTGCTTTGTGGAGCCATAGTCAGGGCCTGCTGAAATGACGACTCGGCAATATCAAACATAGCGTCCTTACGTTCTGCACTGGGCTCAGCAAGGCCCAGTTTCGTCGCCATTCGGCCCAGCAGCAGCGCAGTTCCAACACTCGGAGCGGCTGTTTGGAGCTGCTGCAGTATAGCCAATGCCTCTTGAGGACTTTCGTCACTTATATATTCGGCATAGAACCCGCGCAGTTTCAGATTCTGTGGGTTCAGACGTACCGCCCGGAGCAATGCCTGCTTTGTCTCTATGATTTGGTCTGAAGTTGCGTTATCCCCGAGCTTGCTGTTGCGCTGATAAAGAACTGTGGCCAAACCTTTTGCGATGGTCCCATCGAGCGGATTCAACGATGCGGCTCTTCTGGCGTCCTCGATGGCGGAAGTATTGTTGCCGAGCTGTGTATGAATATTGCTTCTGAGAAGATAGCCGTGCGAAAAAACGGGCCTGAGCTTGATAGATGCGTCGACGAGCCCCAGGGCTTGCTCATACTGACCCTTGGCCATAGCAATGCGAGCGGCATAGAACTGTCCCTGACAATCGTCAAAGTTTTCCTTTTTCGCAGTTTCGGCGATTTTTTGCGCTGCCTGCCAGTCTTCGCCGGCAAGAGCTATCTCGAAAAGATAGCTTGCAGCAAGACGCCGATAGTCCTTTCTGTGGTCCTGGCGTTCTGTCACCGCGTCTTCTGCGGTCCGCTCGGGAGCATTCACATCGAAAACCTTTCTGAATTGCGCAGCCGCCTCGTCGAGCTCATTATTGCCGTGATAGAATCTGCCAAGAGCTATCGCCCGAACGACAGGGTCGGAAATATCAGACAGTACCTGCTGTTCTATTTGCCTGCGTCTGCCCGCAGAGACCTTGCCGGGCTGGGGCTCCAAAAGAAGCTGCTTGTAAAACCTTGCCGATGCGCTGTCGGGAAAGTGCTCGATGTATTCGCTTATTAACGATTTTGCATCGTCCGTTTTTCCCTGACCGAGGTAATGGTTGCAGACGGAAATGACTGAAGATTCTTCGACGGAATTCGGCTCGACTGCCAGCAGCTTCTTCACAAGGCCGGGTAGTTCGGACCAATATCCTTCCAATGCGGCTTTTATCGACTCCGCCGAGCCGGTCGGTTCTGAGACCCCTTCTTGCGGCCTTTCAGGCTCGCGGAAAATCACCGGCGAGCTCTTCTGCATTTGCTTGCGGCTCAAAGCACCCTCATAACGCCGTATCTTCGCCTGGGCCAGTGCAAGCTTCAGCTTTATTGTCTCCGGCTCACTAAAGTCGCTCTCGGCCAGTTCCTGCTCGGCCTTGGCAAACTGCCCGATTCCGATATAGCCATTGGTCCTTACTCGCGTACTTCTGGCATTAGGCTGGTATTTCTGCTCGAAGAACTCGGCAGCATTCACGGCATTGTTATAGGCTCCTAACTTCAACAGCACCTCAGCATAATCCAGAACAGCCTGGGGTTTCTTTTCATCAATTCCAGCAAGCCAGTCCGTGGAAATCAACGCGCTTTGTAAAAACTCCCTCGCCGCCCCCAGTTCGGCAGTATCTTCGAAAACCTTGCCCAACCTGTAGGAAAGCAGCGAATCTTTTCTGTCCATTGACCTCAATTGCTCATAAGCGACATACATTTCGCTGACTGCACCGCTTCTGTTTCCCCTTGCAAGTTCGAGCAAGCCCCTCCACTTATAAAGCTCGGGCGTCATGCCGGTACGCAGAATCTGCTCGATTTCACGCACTGACTCCTCTGCCTTTGTCAGCAGTTGCTGTTTCTCGGCCTCTGCCAGCGGCAGGGAAGGCTCTATCACCTGCTCAAGGTAAGCCTCTGCCAAAAAGGCCAACAATAATATCCTGTTCCTTCGCTTGACCGACCGGCGAGGCCCCGGCGTATCTTGTGCACCGGGCAAAGTCAGGGCGTCCCCTGCCATTTCAACAGCCCTGTCAAGGTCCTTCCGGGCGCCATAAATGCAGAATCTGCTGTAATGCGCATCGGCGGCACTTCTAATATAGGAAACATTGCCACTATCCAACTCGACAGCCTTCTCTGCCGCTTCAACGGCCTTATCAAGGGTTTCAGGTCTTAAACGGCAAAAAACAGCCAGTGCAGAATGAGCTAAGGCGCTTGAAGGAAACTTCTCCGTCAGTTCTTGGTACTTACCCTCCAAGGAGCGAATCGCATCGAGCAATTCATCGCCGCTGACATTTGCAACCATAAGCTTCATTCTCAGGAAATTAATGTGAGCCTGGGGATTGTCATCGGCGACCTTGACCGTATCCTCGAGAATCTTCAGGGCCCGCTCGGCGGCCTTGTCCCTCTGTGCAAAGTCCCCCTTCGAGGCGAGTATCCCACCCTCGGTGATAACCGCGAAGGCCAGGCGCCAACTGGCCTCGACGTTATCCGGCTCAAGCTGGCGAACCCTCTTTAGGTCTGCGATTGCCTGTCCAAGTAACTGCTCTCTCCCGGCAGAAGCCCCTATCCTGGCAATTTCCAGATTGGCCCTGCCTCTGACAAAATACAAATACGAGTCCAGTCGCTGGTCCTCCGGTGACCGGTCGCGACCAGTAAAGGGGTCCCACTGGGCAATATACTCGGTAAGCAGGTGCTCCGACTCTGCCACCTCCAGGAATTCAGATGCCTGCGACTGAACCTGATTCCAGGCCTCTCGAAAGCCGCTGTCTGCAATCAAGTAGGTGTGTTTCAAACGCGCGAATCTCGCTTTGCTGTTCGTGGTGTCCAGCCTGATTATCTGGTTCCAGGAATGCACGACCTTGCGCCACTGGTCGGTTTCGCGGTAAATCTCGACAAGCTTGAAAAGCACTTTCACCTTCAATGAATCGGTCTTCGCCAGATGGTACGCCTGCGTATAATCTCGTTCGGCTTTTTCGTATTGCTCCTGTTCTGTCTGCTCATCCGCCGCTTGTCGAGCCGCCGCCACGGCCAGGTCGGCGTCTCTGATGAACTTGCCGGGGTCGCGGGTCAGATACAAAATCAGCAGAATAGCCAGAACCGCCACCAGGACA
Organism: Planctomycetota bacterium; assembly: GCA_030607345.1. The sequence goes on from JAUWKC010000120.1 coordinate 4,195, forward strand.
AAGACCGCAGAACCGACCAGTGCGACTTTTTTGTTCAATCTCTTTCTTGCCATAGAATCCTTGCCTCACTTTCACTATTGGCGTTTCGGCCTGCACTTTTGCAGCTTTGCAGTCATCAGTTATTATCCACCACGGGCCAGTCGGGCCAATGCTCCTTCTGCAGGATGGGCAGAACAACCGACAGCAGTTTCTCGCTCGCCGAAATCACTTCTTCTTTACTCGGATGAACAGTCTGCCCCAGAGTCCTGTTAAAGAATTTCCATTCAACTTTTGAATAATACGAATACTTGCTGAAAAGGTTTTTATTCATAATGACGCGAGCATCCGTTCTGCCGCGGGCGTACCTGCCGTTAACATTTAACAGATACAAAACCGGAAACTCCACTTTCTCCTGCCATTCTCCGTGTCTCGTGCCGGTGAAAACCAGATACATGCCCGCTACATTTGGCGGGATACCGTCGCCTTGAACTTCAAAGGTCAGGATTTCACCGTCACCGCTCCGCTGATAACCTGCTCCCATATAGCATTCATCCGGAACGTGGGCCACTCTCTTATCGGCAATCTCGTAGTAAGTCACAAACAACGAACAATAACGAACGGGGCTGTCGGCAGCGGCCTCGGTATCTTCCAGGACCCATTGAATATACTTATCCGTCCCAAGGACCCTGACCACTTCTTCATAGCCGATTTTTTGCTCGGACAATACCTTGTAGGGTTCGAGAGCGTTCTTGTCCAAAAGCGCCAGAGACTTCTTCAAAGGCAGAGGTTCCTTCTCAAAAAATATCTTGAGTTTTTTCTTCGCAAAGGGCATACCGCCGCCGGCCGACGCCAGCACGAGCACACATATTAGAAAGGCGGGCTGCAAATAAGCTTTGTACCAGGCAGCTTTCATCTTTCCTTAGGCCTCCGTTCTCTCTTTCCGACGCACTATTACGTCGGGAGAAGTCTCGACATCCGTAACAAATAAACTCGACATAAACCATGCAAGAAACCCGTATAACACCAGCGCCAAAGGCAGCATAGCCAGTCCCAGCAGACTGTGATAAATACCCTGAGCGTACTGCGGTTCGAGCAATATGTAGATGAAGCCGGTTACCGTAACTCTGACTATATTGCAGAATATCGCTATCGGTATAGTGCTGGCCAGCAGCACAGCTCTCTGCCATATCGGCCTGTAGTGAAGGTATGCCATAGCAACACCGAGGGCCACAAACGCCATCAGTAACCGCATACCACTGCACGCATCGGCAACATTAAGCGCGGGTTCCATGTGCTGACCTTTGTAGATTACGTCAATAACCACACCGCTGACCGTAGCCTGGACATCACCGACCAGGTTCAACAGCCCACCAGCCACCTGAGCGGCAAGATGACGCATGGGCATAGTGAGCCTGACGTAGTATCTGTCTGGCAGCGGTAGTGCAAAGACCAAAACCCCGACAGGAAGCCACAGGTGCCTGACCAATCCCCAGCCCCCAAGAAACAGTACGATTGCGCCAAGCGTTGCGACCATACCAAGGGGCGTAAGATAACCATACTGAAAGTGAACCAGGTTGAGGGGATAAAATACGATTCCGCAGACCAGAAGAACCAGACCAGGCCAGCTCGGGCGCATCGGCACGTTCAGGAGCTCGTGCTTTCGCTGGTTCATAAAATACAGGCTGAAAAAGGGTATCAGAAAACCGTGCGACCAATTCGGGTTTTCC
>JAUWKC010000096.1 GCA_030607345.1 Planctomycetota bacterium
AAGTGACGCCGTACCACAGTTAAAACCGACCGCGTCGACTCCCAGCGGGACTATGTGATTTACGGCCTGGGCGATACCGACGCCCATCATCGTTTTGAAATCCCCACCGGCCGATTCAAAGGCCATTGAGGCGAAAACCGGCAAATCCCCGGCAACGGACTTAACGGCCTCGACGGCAATGGTTATCTCATCCAGGGCAGCCATCGTTTCAATGATAAAGCCGTCCACGCCCCCGCCTGCAAGCCCTCTCGCCTGCTGGGCAAACGCCTCGGTTAAGTCGTCCGCCTTCAATGTCCCCAAAGGCTCCAGGAAATCCCCGCTCGGCCCAATATCACCCAATACGTACCGGTCTTCTCCGGCAATCTTACGAGCCACTTGTGCCCCTGCCTTGTTTATTTGTTCCGCTTGCTCGCCAAAGCCGTGCCTGCCCAACGCGTATCTATTGGCGCCGAACGTATTGGTCAGAACCGCGTCGCTGCCGGCATTCAAGTAGGCCTGGTGCACCTGGGCAACAACATCCGGCTGCTCGATGTTGAGATAGTCGTTGGCTTTGGCGGTCTCGATGCCGCGGGCAATCAACTCGGTTCCCATGGCGCCGTCAAGCAGGAACACGCCTTGCTTCAATCTGTCTTTCAATTTTGCCCTGGTCATCCGGCCACCCCGTTTGTCAAACTATTGCCTGAGAATTTCCACACGCTCTCCTTCTATGATGACGAATTCGTGCGCAAAGCCCCGAGGTTCAGGCCGACTGAAAATCACTTGACGCTGCTTTTGACTAAACTGGGTCTGCTTGATAGAGCCGAGCTTAATCCTTACCGAATCCTTCTTGCCGTCGTCGAAGACCCTGCTCAGGTTAATATAGCCCGGCACGGAAAACTCCTTGCCAACCTGCTTGTAACGGCCAAGCTCGGCAAGCACCACGAGTTTACCGTCCTTATCGAAATACTCAATCTTTCTGACAAGATAATCACAGCAATATATGTATATTTTCGTGAGCAGACGTCCTTTTGGGTCGCTGCTGCTGAGCACGTCGTAGGGTCCCTGGTTCGACAAGGACCAATGTGCTTCCGGGTCAATCTCAGCAACGCCCATCGCCTCCAGCAGTATCCTGGGACTGACCGGCAGCGTGAGAAGCTCCTTCTGTTCAGCCCATCGGCCCCACCAGTAGCTGCTGACCTCCTTCGGCCTTATCGCCAGCCAGAACTCATTCTTGTTCGAACCAAGCACGATTCCTTTCGGATTAAAAGCGACATCGCCCTGCATATAAACTTCGGCAGGTGGATTGGCCCACAGCTTTACCGGAAAATTTTCCTTGTGCTGTTTGCCCTTGGCGTCATGATACGAAAGGCGACAATGGCCGTGGCCTCTAAACGGCACGGCGGTTTCGCTGTGAAGCTTCAACATGGATAGCGACTGTTGCGACGCCCCCAGCCCCGGACATACGCGGACCGGCACCTCGGGTCCGGGCCCGCAGCCAACAAGAACCAGAATCAATGCGAGATACAAGAAAACCGATATCGCGCACCGACCGGTTAAAGTCTGCCGAGCTTTGCTTATTTTGACCGAACGCAACATTTTCGAGTCGCTCTTAAAGTTCCACCTGCAGTATCTGACCTATCTGCGAAGACAACTGCTCGATTTGACTCTCGTCGAGCCTGGGGTTTAACACATCCACAAATTCATTATCTCCACCTACGACACGCAGCCGCCACAGTTCATTTGTGTCCTCGAGCCTCGATGAATCATATTTGAGTCGGCGCTTGCGCATCAAGACCAATGCCAGAACAAAACGGAAATTAAGCTTCTGCTGCTCCGTCTCTTCGCCCAGCCTCTCAAAGAATGCCATAAGCATCTCATCGTCAACGAATATCTGTCGCTTCTGGTCGGGACGGGGCAGCTTGCTCTTCCAGTAGCAGTAGACGCTCGGTTCGTGCTGCTGCCAGTACTCGGCGCAGTAATCCCGTCTCTGGAGCCCCTCATCGGTCTCTACCAGGGCGGCAAAGTATTCCTCGCCGGGTCCAATCTTCTTGCCCGTCCCGGAGCATTGACCAATCGGTTTTTCAATTTCCCACTCGTCCATCTTTTGCATCCGTGATATCCGTAAGCCGTTTATCTTCGAACTCCAGCCACTGACTTATATTTTCTACCGTGCGTGGGCCTATTCCTTTGACCTTCTGCAAATCGTCCGGCGATTGAAAGGCCAGCCCGTTGCTCTTGCTGCAATCTTGCCGGTGGGCTACTATGGCACGGGCCCGACTGGCGCCTATGCCCGGCAGCCTCATCAAACTAATCGCGTCGGCTGTGTTCGGATTAATTCTCCCATTCAGTTCAATATCGCGGCTTTGACGAGACCGCACAAATCCAGTCGCCGCGAAACCAACACAAAACACAACACACAAACAGACAGCGAAAACAAAAGCAAACGCCGGAACTCGAGACTGTTCACTTGCCGCCCGGCGGGCGAAAGGGTCTGTGGCCATATTCCCTGGCATATTTGTCGCTTCCTGCTTTTGCGGGCCGAAGGTTACCGGCTGAAAACAAGTTCCTCCAGCTTTTTGAGGGACTTAAAAGGCTGCTTTGGTTCAAGTTCGGTGGTAAACAGACCGCTTTTCGCAAGCTCGCTATCCTTAACGTCGGTTAAGTGCGAGTATGTCACCGTGTCCACAAAAGGCTTGCTCAATGCTATTTTGTAGAACTGTTCGACCCACTGGCCCAGTCGGGCCTCGTCCCATGGCCCGTGCCACATACCGGCAAGGTTGCCATCATGCGAACCTGATTCGTCCGCGCCGGGAACTTCGACTTCTGTTATATATAACGGTTTGGCTACAGCGCCGAAATAATCCAGAACGGACGAGAGTTGCATCATATCGCGAACGTGCATGCCGGCCTGATTCTTTCCGAAACGCAACTGAAGACCGAAGGCATCGAAATTAATTCCGCTCTGAACGACCATATCCAGATAGACCAGGGGCGGAATGGTATTGGGCGTGGTGGCATAGTATTCGCCCCACGGGTTACAGATTTCGACAATCTTCACTCCCCGATTCGTGGCTGCCTTCACGGCCATAGTCGCCGCACGGGTCAGCTCCAGGACCTGCTCGAAAGTAAACCCAAAATGATTGAATGCATTCAGCCCCGTCACGACGCGCCACGAGTGCACCTTACCGGCATACCGTGACACGATTCGATAGATGAACCGATAAGCCGCCTCGCGTACTTTTTCAAAACCAACTCCGCTTTGCAAAAGCCACCTCGGCAGACAGGGCTTGGAAAAGCAAAGAAGCGGCCCCACACAAATCGCCAGCCGCTTTTTGCCGAGAACCTGCATACAGGCGTCAACCTTTGAAAAATTGTAGGTGCCTTTGTGCGGCTCAATCAGAGACCAGTCTGCCGGTATGGTGACAAACCCGAAAGACTCGACAAGTTTCCTCACGTAAGCGACGTTTGCAATCTGTCGCTGGTCCACGCAACAGCCCAGACATCGCCTGCCGAAGCCTCGATTCCGCCCGCGGATGCGAAGAAGAGACTCAGCCTGTCTAATCGCCAGGCTCTCAGAGAAGTCAAGGGCTTTTTTCAGGGACTCATCCGCAAGCCGCGACGCCGCCGGAGGGTCTGAAATCTTCTGAATCGCACGAATGAGCAGGTCTCGTGACTCATTCAAAAGGTCCTCAAGGCCCTCGATGCTGTTGAAAAACGACCAGTCCTCACGCTTATTGAGGATATGCATGAGCTTGGCCCGGGCCAATTCCACGTTTAATATGTACCTTGTGCGTTTCTCAGGAAGACAGGTGGTTGAGAGCAGCACCTTGCCAAAGCCTTCAACGGGCCAAAGCAAGGCAAGGCCGGCGGTTTCGAGGTTAGCCTTGCTGCATACAATAAGTCCGTCCTTGTAGGCAATATGGGCCCGCCGAAGCGCAATTCCGTCGGTACCAAACAGATACGCACCGGATAGTGCAAAATCTGTGACAACTTTACCATTCCCGAAAATCTGAAATTCCACTTGTTACCCCTGTCGAACATCCACAAGTTGCTGCCGGCCCGACGCCGCAACACCACGAACACAAGCAGCCCGGCAATACTCAGCAAATACCCCGGCATAGGCCACTTTTCTGTAATTATAGCATCTCGGACGCCGGATGCAATCCAAAGCTCATCCTTGTCGAAAATTGCGACTTATGCCCGGAATAGAAACTCCTGCGGCAGCGAAAGGTAAGCGTACAAAACCAACCTGTCGGGACCACTCCGCCCCGCATACGCCTGTCACTGCTGTGGCTGGTCAGGCTGGCTCGGCTCTGGAGAATTGGGCTCGGCTGCATTTGCATCGTCCAGCCGGACCTGCTCTGTCTGCTTCCGGGCTTCGTCGCCAGGCTGGTTCGCATCCTCCGTCGGCGCCGGCTGAGCCTTTTCCTCTTCTTCCTTATCTTCAACAAGGTCCGTAAGCTTCTTTGTCAGGTTGTTCGCTTTGTACTGAGGGATTTCATACACCCAGCCCTCGTGCTTATTCGTGAAATTAACCGCCTGGTCGCGTGCAAGCAGGGCCGCCTCTTTCTTTTCAAACTCCTGTTTGGACCTTGCTATTTCAGCAGCATCACGCGTATATCGAGCGCTGCACCTGGTATACGTCTTATCCTGGGCCCCGGCGAGTTGCAGTGTATAAACAATAGAATTGCTCAACTGTGCGACATAACTGCGGTCAAAGACAAGCTCACCTTCCTGAAAGGAGTCTTGCCGCTTCACGTCGGTGAAAGAAAAATAAGACAGGGCCGACATTACACTGCCGGCATCGCTTTGTTTCAGTTGCTTTCCCTGCTCAAGGCCATCGAGAATTATCTTATCGCTGTCGCAGGGGTCGGTCCTGAGAGTATATTTGTTTTCAGGACCCGTCACCGTGACACTGGCGACGTCGCTGCGCTCTACATTGACAATCTGCTTGTCGATATAATCCATAACAGCGTCGCGGACATTCGGCACCTTATTGACACTATAGACGTTGTTACCGGAGACGAGTCTGACGTACTTCGTATTTGTCTTTGGCTCTTGCCTGCCGAGGATAACGCCTGTGATTACTTTATCGCCCGCGTCAAGAAATTTCACAACATCGGCGGCTTTTTCCTCCGTAACGCCAAGCTCATCGAAGTTTGCCGGGTTGCTGGTTATCAACGCCAGCGTGGCAATATCAAGGCAGGAGATGAGCAGCTCATTTATTTTACTCGTTTGGGCAGGGTAGTTCTGCTTGCTCAGCGCCAGGAATCGCTTGCCCTCGCGGACCAGCTTAAATGCCTCGTCACCTGTGCCTATCTCGATACCGGCAATGCTGGAAACCTCAAGACCCTGAACAAGCTGCGCACCGGCATAAGAGACCCTCACCGGCGGTCGGCTAAGCTGCGACTGTATAACAACCAGGAAAACCATCACTGCCGCAACAATCGCCAATATCCGAAGCTTTCTGTTACTCATATCTGCTCCTGTTTGCTACCGAAAGACCTTGAAAAACTCAGTCGGTCAGGCGTCACTGGCGTGACTGACATACCGCCGCCGCACCACACGCCGACGTATCGCCAGGACAACAGCTATCAAAAGAATAACGCCGGGCGCCGACCACATATTAAGGTTCTGCAGCCTCATGCCTAACTGCTCGATGCTGGCATACCTTTTCTTTTGCACGTCGCGCAGTTCGCCGCGTGTACGGCGTATCTCGGTCTCAAGCTGCCTTTGCTTATCGACGATAGACTTCGCTATCAAATCCTCCTGCCCCTTCTTCGCCGATGATATGACCTGGTTAAGCTCTGTCTCCAGCCGCTTAATCTCGGCCTGCAATTTCGTGACCTCTTCGGCGTGTTTTTGCTCGGCCCTGGCACGTATGTCATCAACGACCACAAACGGACGCCGGAAATTGCCGCGAGACCTGACGCCTATCAGCTCGCTTGACCCGGCCAGGTCGTCCAGGGCATTGAGAACCAGGTCGCTGTTGTTGCCCACCGCAATCTTCATACCAAAAACCGTATCCTGATAGGCGACTATATCGCTGATGAAATCAACATCCGAGAAGACCAAAACGGCACACTCGCCTGAAGATTCCGTCAGGCCGGTGAGCTTTCTCGTAACCGTCTTGGTCTCAGGCTTCTCGGTATCCTGGTCCTTGTTGTCCGTCTTCTCGCCGGAGTCCTCTGTTATTTCAATACCGTCGGGAAAATTGGATTTAAGACGACCCTTTATCAGGTAGCTCATAACTATCGGCTTGCTGCCGTCGCTAAAGTAAGTAATCATCCGCTCAGGATTTATTCTCACCCAGTCCCACGGCCCTTCGACCGACCACGTGTTGCCCTGGCTGGTCGTCCCGAGAAGTGGAATAACCTGCCGCTCGGCTTCTTCGTTGGCATCTGCCGCCTCGCTCCTGACCAGGGCCCCGGCAAAAAGCATCCTGACCTGATTCAGGTTGGAAGTCACAACGTTATGCCTGTTAAAGCAGTCGCCGGTCAGTTGCAGATAGCCAATCAGGTTTTGCAGCCTTTCGTTGCGGTCCATTCGTACGGGCATTGCCAGAGAGCGGTCACCTGCAAAGGCGTTCTCCAGCATCTCCACCCCCCATTTCGACAGCAGACCGTTCAAATTCGAAACAGGCTCACTTTGCTGCCTGTCAAGCGGATTTGCGGCAGTGTCGACAAAGCAGCGAGGGTCTACGAAGAAGATTGTCCTGCCACCTTTGAGAACGTATTGGTCAATTGCAAAG
>JAUWKC010000107.1 GCA_030607345.1 Planctomycetota bacterium
ATTGCTGTTTTGTTCTGTCGAGCTTCGCATCTGCCGTCTCCAGGCCAGGCCAAATGAGAACCCACAGGTCGTTGTGTTGAGCAAGTGTCAAAGCTGAGCTTCACGGTGACATCAAAGCGGAGTCTTCAGGTCGTTCGGTGGCCCCGAGCAACTTTCCCAGTTTAACAGGCGTTCTGTATTTACGTCTGTCTGCTTTAACAAATAGAGGATGGTAACTAAAAAAGCCAGATTCGTGAACAACAGAACCTGGCTTCGGAGGAGGGTGATGAAAAGCTATAAATGCAACTACGCCTCGCGGGACCTACTTCCATAGTTTAAATCGAAAATCCACAAAAATATCTTTAACAAATTTTTGGAAAAGCTACACTTTTCCCATCAGGAATCAAGTTTTTAATCGGAAAACTTTCAAATTTCTTCACATTTCTCAAAAAACGCCGTATTTGGCGTAAAAAACTAAGGCAGATTACGCTTGATAAAGGAGTTTTGTTCTCATATCCTAACCAAAAACCTGTTATTTCTTTGAGTTTTGGGGGCTGGAACAAGATATGGATAAGCGATTTACGGTTGCCGACCTGTCGGCTGCCAAGGGTGAAAATCGCAGGATTGCCGCGGTAAGCTGCTATGACTATATCACGGCAAGGTTGGTTTCGCAGACCGACATCGAGATGATACTTGTGGGCGATTCGGCGGCGCAGGTGGTTCTTGGCTTTGATTCGACGCTTCCGGCGACTATGGATTTTATGGTTGCGATAACCGCAGCGGTTCGGCGAGGCGCCCCGAACGTACTGCTTGTGGCGGACATGCCGTTTTTGTCATATCAGGTTGATGTGGGTGAAGCGGTGAAGAATGCCGGCAGGTTCGTGACGGAGGCGGGCGCTCAGATGGTGAAAATCGAAGCAAGCGAGGCGTACCTGGGCGTGGTCAAGGCGGTGAGCGACGCCGGGATGGCTGTGATGGCGCATATCGGTATAAGGCCGCAGACCATCACAAAGACGGGCAGATTGCGTGCCGAAGGCAGAGGTGCAGAGACGGGGCTGGAGCTTATGGCGGTTGCCGAACAAATGGTCCGCGCCGGCGCCGATGCGCTGCTGATAGAAGGTGCGGCGGCGGAGGTTACCGAGCTTATCACGAAACGGAGCGAGGTTCCCGTAATCGGCTGCGGTTCAGGACCCGGCTGTGACGGCCAGATTCTGATAGCGCCGGATATATTGGGGCTGAGCCAGGGTCCTACGCCGAAGTTCGCAGAGAGCTTTGTCAGGCTCAGCGAGCAGGTAGTTGGTGGTTTCGCCGAGTATGCCAAAAGGGTGCAGGCGGGGCAGTTTCCTGATGCTGAGCACAGCTACCATATGAAGAGCGGTGAATTCAAGCGGCTGGAGGAGCTGCTTGGCGAGCAGTAGCACATGTGGCGCTATTCGGGCTGCGGCAGGCCTTAATTATTCGGCTATGACTATTTCAGACCAGCCGGTTACGTTCTGGTCGCTGTTGATAGAGCGGTCGCGCGCTTTGACGCGAAATCGCCATCCGAAATTGGGCCAGCCGATGCTTATGGTGTATTCATAAGGTGGCCCCCCCGGGAAATACACCCAGCCGCTGCTAAAACGGTAGTCATCCATGCATTCAAAATAGAACGCGAAGTCTGAGCAGTCGGCGGTATTGGGGTCGGCCCTCAATATTGCACCGTAGTCAGCGGGCCCATAAGGCGGCAGGTGGACCTCACGAGGCCGGCCGTCAAAGCCCTGGCCGTCCAGAGAGCGGTCCCATTGCATCGGGTCCGGGCTCGGCGGCTCATTATCCTCGTCAAGCCAGCACAGCACTGCCAGATAGCGTAAGTCCTTGAAATTGACGAGGTTGTCCTGGTTGATATCCGCGCCGTCGCACCAATTGCTGTTGACCCAGCAATCGTCGGCTCCCCAGTAGCCGGCAAGCAGGGCGAAGTCGTAGAAATCGACGATACCGTCGTGGACAAGGTCGCAACTGCAAAAGCCGAGGTCTGTTATCACAATTGGGCCATCTGTGGTGTTGGAATCGGGATTGTTTGAATCTGCGGGGACTATCTCGGCCTGCAGCATCGCGGGCACAAGCATAATAACCGCTGCCCAAAGTGCCGGTTTTCTGACCATTCTTTTCACCCTTTCCAGGTTCCGATTCAGGCGAACGCCAATACCGTCTACGGAGTAAGTATCGGCTAAACGATTGACAAGAATTATTGTAGCATTTTTTTCAGCTTTAGTCCAGTATTTTCTGCCCTATGGGCCGGCAGGAGCCCGATAAAAGATTGATTATGGGTCGCGCCAGCTTGTCTGCAAAGACCAGTCCTTTGCGAGCAGAGCGAAGTCGGCCATATTGACGACTCCGTCCCTGTTCAAATCTCCGGGCCAGGCCTTGCCGGACTCGAGCAGATAGTCGGTCCAGAGGGCAAGGTCGAGCAGGTCAATGGTGCCATCGTTGTTCAAATCAGACAGAACGGCCCAACCGTACGGCGACATTGCTGCCTGCTGCGTACCACCATAGGCTCCCATATTGAGACGCAGATTGGTTCCAGCGCGATTCAGCGGGTCCACCTCAAGAGTGAGAGGTTCCTGGCTGAAACCTGCGCCCGGATTGCCGGCGTCGATACATCGGCTGGTGACGTTGTCCCAGGTCCACTGGTTCTGCGGGCTGCTCCAGCGCCAAGCTTGACTCTTTAAGTGGTAGTCACCCTGGACCCAGAAATCATCATTAGGCTCATCAGGTGTGCCGTTTGAATCCCAAAAGCCGGCGTCGACGAAACAGGGGTCGGCGCTGATGTTGCCGAGGCCAGCGTTGGCCCAGTCCTGAATACAGCTATATGTCACAGTTACGTATGGATAGAGCTGGGGGAACTCGGCAGCATAATTGTCCCAGATTATGGAGTTGGTGATAGTGCAAGTGCCGAAGGTGGAGAATATCGCCCCTCCTCGGACTTCGGCGACGTTTCCAATTAGGGTGGAGTTGATGACTTTTTCGCTTCCGAGGCGCGAGCCAAGCGCCCCGCCGGAGCGTGCGGTGTTTCCCGTAATTATGCAGTTGATGATTTTTGGTCCCGCTCTTTGAGAATAAATCGCGCCGCCGTATTGGGCTGTATTTGCGCTTATGGTGCAGTCGGCAAAGGTTGGCTCTGCCCGGTCACAAATGGCAGCGCCGCCGTAGATAGCCTTGTTGCCGGTTATGACGCAGTTGGCAATAACGGCATTGGAGTCTATGCAGGTTATCGCACCGGCAATGGCGCCGTTGGTCGAGTAGCCGCCGGTGATGGTAAAGCCGGACAGAATGGAGTTGGCGTCTTCGGAGCTGTGGAAGTAAAAGGCGCTGTGCGGCTCGGCGGCGGTGCCGTTGCAGTCGATGATGCAGTTTGCCGGGCCGGTTTCGCTTCTTACGGTGATAGCCCTTGCCTTGAAATCTATGTCGCGGTTGCCGTCGCCGGAGTGTACGCCGTCAGCCACCCAGACGACGCTTGTATCCCACGCTCGGTTAATAGCCTCCTGAATCGTGGGATATTGTGCCGGCACATACATATCGGCAGGACCGGTGGTGGTAAAGGCGTAACAATTGCCGAGGTTATCGTAAATACTCTCATTGCCGGCGATGTCGAAGACCTGAATCACGAAAAAGTAGTCGGTGTAAGGCTCGACGCCTATGAGCTTTACCGTGTGGTGGGTAGCCAGAGTGGAGCCGGTTTGCCTGAGAGGATATGGTCCACCGCATTGGGTGCCGCACAGCACAAAACCGGTTGTAGGCTCATTGGTTTGAAACGTGATGGTTGGTTTGGGTCCCGGTGCATCGACCTGGACGTCCAGGACAATCGGCGGCTGACAGTCGGTTAGAGCAGTATCGGTGACGGTGACGGTTTTGCCGGCGCCGTTGTCCTGGTCTTCGTAGGTAACGGTTATTTTTTCATTGTGGGACAACTGCAATATACCGTCCTGGACGACGGGTTCGCCCGACTCGGCATTGATTGTTCCCCAGCAGACGCCGGGCAGCTCTGTCTCTTCCCTAAGCACAACTGTTTCCAAATCGCCGGCGGTTGTGCTGACGTTGACATCCTGAGTTCCGCAACCGAAGAGATGGAGGTCGTTGAGTATGACTTCTATCTGGGCCGAGCAGGAATAGACATCCTGGCGGAAAACGACCTTTCCGGCGTACAGATGCGCTACCGACGATATTGCTCTCTGGAGATTGAGTCGTCCCCAGTTGCAAATCTCCGGAGGCATAAAATCGGTGTTCTGAAAGATTACGTCCCTTGCCTTATTCATAGCGACGCCTGGATAGTATGCCAGAACCATCGCAAAGGCGCCGGAGACGTGCGGGCAGGCCATGGATGTGCCGGAATCAATCGTTGTGTAGTCATTGTAGACGGTCCCTATGGAAGTGCCCTGTGCCCGCAGCGACAGCACGTCTACGCCCGGAGCGGCAATATCAACGTATGGTCCGTAATTGCCGAAAAACGCCAGTTCGTCGTTGCTGTCCGTTGCGGTAACGGAAATGACGCTGTCGAAGATGGCAGGGAAATTAATATATGTCGTGCTCCGGTTGCCGGCGGAGGCTACCGAAATGACTCCCTGGCTGTATGCGTAATCGAACGCATCCATCAGCGCCTTTGGAAAAGAGCCTGGACTGAGAAAGCCTCCCCAACTGTTGGATATGACGTCGGCGCCGTTATTCACGGCGTAATAAACGGCCTGGGCTGCTTTTAGAGTATCCCCTGTGCCGTTGGCGCCGAGGCATTTGAGGGCCATTATCCGCGCCTTCCAGCAGACACCGCTGATATCCAGTTCGTTGTCACCTACCGCACCGATTATTCCGCTACAGTGCGTGCCGTGTCCGTGGTCGTCCTTCGGGTTCGAGTCGCCGTTGATAAAATCGTACCCGTATATGTCATCTATATAGCCGTTGCCGTCGTCGTCGAGGCCGGGCGTGCCGTTGGCCTCGGCGGGATTGACCCACATATTGTCAGCCAGGTCTCGGTGTGTGTAATCGACGCCGGTATCAATAACAGCCACTACGCTCTGCGAGGCGTCGGTGATGAAGTTCCAGGCCCCGGCGGCATCTATGTCGGCGTCAGGCTCGCCCGGCGGGTGATTGAACTTGCCGCTTTCGGGGTAAATCTGGCCTGTGTTTTCCAGGGGCCACTGGACCGGAAATAAGGGGTCGTTGGGCTCGCGGCATGTCGAAATAGTATAATTGAGCTCGGCGTATTCGACGTGCGGACTGGCACGATATTGTTCGACAAGCTCCTGCAGCGGTTGGCCCGGCTGAAGCTCAAATTCGAGCTTGTATATCCTGCCCAGTTCGGGAACTCCGGCGGCCTTCGGCGCCCTGGCGAGCCTTCTTAGCAGGTGCTTGTCTTTTTTGCTAAGCAAAGTGTTATTTTGGGCGTGGAGGGCTTTGAGACGGCGGCAATTCTGTTTGAAGTCTTTGAAAACCGGCTTTATGCTGTGCAGGCGGTGTTTTGCGTTGAGTTCGTCCAGCCGGCGGGACAGGTTCAATCGGTCAGGCGCTTTTGCGCCTCGAAGCTGCTTTTCGAGCGCATCGGCAACGGCGGGACGAAACTTGATTATAAGCTCGCCCGGGACATATTCCTGCCGAGCCGAAGCATCGGCCGGGGCAGACACTACGGCAAGCAGGAGAAATACAGTGCTCAGCAGGACTTCCTTTTCCGTAAGTCAAGCCTCCTCATCGAATATGATACATATTTGCCTGATTGCTCCAATCGGTGCTTATTGTGATTATAGCAATTTACAGGGGTAAATGCGAGACAAATCCGGCCACACCTACGCTTGCTATGCGATGCAAAGCCGGCAAGCTGCTCAAACGTTTTGTCGATTATCTTAATCGTATCGGCGCCGAAAAAACTCTGGCCGGTCGTGAGCAGGCCGGAAATTTCGTTCGGAAAACCGGGAGAAAGGAAGTATAATTTCGCGGTTACGTTGGTGGATGTTGGATTTTTGCAACAGGAGGCTTTTATGAAAGTGAAAACGCTTCTTTTGGTTTTTTTGGGGCTAATTGCGGCGTGCGGTTCAGGCTGCGATTCGTCTCTGACGGCTGCAGGCAACTATGTGCGGGAGGTTCAGGTTACGTTTGAACCGCGGAATCATTACCTGGATGACAACGACAACTTTTCGGCGGACGATAAGTGGCTGGTGTATGATACGCGTAAAAAGTCGCCGGAGCCGCCGCTGATGGAGATTGGAGCGAACTCGAATATTGAGAAGGTGAACATCGAGACCGGCGAGATTGTGGTTTTGTACGAAACGGAGAACCAGACGATATACGGGCCGGGTGTTGGTGCGGCAAGTTATCATCCGACTGAGAACAAGGTTGTGTGCATGCACGGTCTTTTGAGCTGCAACAAGGAGCGGCCCTACTGGTACTGGCGGCGGACGGGTGTGCTGA
>JAUWKC010000299.1 GCA_030607345.1 Planctomycetota bacterium
CGGGCTTTCGGTCTCTTCGAATCGCCCGGAAATTGCCGGTTCACCCGCTTCGGCTCTTTGCTGCTGTCACACAGCGAAACAGTTCCGCCGGTCAAAACTAAAACTGCTATTGTTTGTCCTTGGCCTCAAACTCGGCGTCAATTACGTCATCGGCGCCTTTTGCTTTGGCTTGCTCCTGCGGTGGAGGCGTCTGCTCTTTTCCAGGCTGGGCTGAAGCGGCCTGCTTCTTCGCGGCCTCCGCGTAGAGCGTCTTGCCAAGTTCCTGGGTGGCGGTGTTAAGGTTCTCGATTGCTTTTCTTATGGCCTCGGCGTCTTGGCCTTTTAGCGTTTCTTTGAGGTTGTTGACGGCGTTCTCTATCTTGCCGCGAGTGTCGGAGGAGACCTTGTCGCCGTACTCTTTAAGGGTCTTTTCGGTTGAGTAAACCAACTGGTCGGCCTGGTTCTTGAGGTCGACCACCTCTCTTTTTTGTTTGTCTTCGTCGGCATGGGTCTCGGCTTCTTCTGTCATTTTCTTTACTTCTTGTTCGCTGAGTCCCGAGCTGGACTTAATTTCGATTGACTGCTGCTTGCCGGTGCCCAGGTCTTTTGCCGAAACATTCAGAATGCCGTTGGCGTCAATGTCAAAGGCCACTTCAATCTGCGGCACACCGCGCGGGGCCGGCGGAATCTCCGTAAGCTGGAACCTGCCGAGCGTCCTGTTATCCCTGGCGAATTCGCGCTCGCCCTGCAGCACGTGAATATCAACGGTCGTCTGACTGTCGGCGGCAGTGGAGAATATCTCTTTCTTGCTGGTGGGGATAGTTGTATTGTGTTCGATAAGTCTTGTCATAACCCCGCCAAGCGTTTCGACGCCAAGCGACAGCGGCGTAACGTCCAGAAGCAGGATGTCCTTTACACCGGCGTCGCCGGCAAGAACCGCTCCCTGAATGGCGGCTCCCAGCCCGACCACTTCATCGGGATTGATACCCTTGTTCGGCTCCTTGCCAAAGATGTCCTTGACAATCTGCTGGACCTTGGGGATTCTTGTCGAGCCGCCCACAAGCAGGATTTCGCCGATATCATTCGGATTCAGTTTCGCGTCTTCAATCGCCTTGCGACAGGGTCCTTTGAGACGTTCGAGGATGTCCTCGGCCAGCGACTCGAATTTGCTTCGCGTAATGGATATCTGCAGGTGCTTCGGCCCGGAGGCATCGGCGGTGATGAATGGGAGATTCACAGTGCTTTCCACCTGGGTGCTCAACTCGCACTTTGCTTTTTCCGCTGCTTCTTTCAGCCGCTGATGTGCCATCGGGTCCTTCCGCAGGTCGATGCCTTCGGTCTTTTTGAACTCGTCGGCGAGGTAGTTTATCAGAACCTCGTCGAGGTCGTCGCCGCCGAGATGCGTATCTCCGTTTGTGCTGAGCACCTCGAAGACGTTATCGCCGATGTCAAGAGTCGATATGTCGAACGTTCCACCGCCGAAGTCAAAGACGGCAATCCTTTCGTTCTTTTTCTTCTCCATTCCATAGGCCAGGGCGGCGGCTGTAGGCTCATTTATGATTCGCTCGACCTTGAGCCCTGCGATAGTTCCGGCATCCTTTGTCGCCTGCCGCTGTGAGTCGTTAAAGTAGGCCGGCACGGTAATAACCGCGCTGGTAACTTTTTCGCCGAGGTAATCTTCGGCGGTCTTTTTGAGGTCCTGAAGAATCATCGCAGAGACTTCGGGCGGGGTATATTCCTTGCCTCGGACCTCGACTTTGACCAGTTCCTCAGGGCCTCCGGTGATTTTATATGGCACTATTTTCTCTTCGGAGGAAACCTCGTTGTGGCGTCTGCCCATAAACCGTTTAATGGAGAACACGGTGTTTTCGGGATTTGTTACCTGCTGGTGCCGTGCAATCTGGCCGACCAGTCTCTCGGCCTTGTCCGTAAAGCCAACCACCGACGGTGTAAGTCTGGACCCGGAAGAATTGACCAAAACCTTCGGCGCAGAGCCTTCCATCACCGCGACCACCGAGTTTGTCGTACCAAGGTCTATTCCAATTATCTTGGCCATAATAAAGTCCTTTCCCTGCTTTATCTGGTTGTCAAATCTTTCAGCATACACACTGCTTCACGGTCTGATTGTGCAAAAGGCGTGCCAGTACGCTGCCAGGGACCCTGCGAAATAACTAAACCCTTAAGATTCAAGAACTTACGTCATTGGGCAGGGTTTTGCGGCCTTTTCTTTTGTGCTCGCGGATTATGCCATTTTGGCAGGCTGTTCAGCTATCCGGAGTCAGTGCCGAGCGGATGATTTTGGCTCTCAGTGCGTCTCTGTGGAGCGAATCCAGGGGCTTTCCGTAGTTCAACTGCAGGTGCGCCGGCAGCGTCAGCATGAACAGGCGGTTCACTGTTGCTATTGAAAGGCCGCCCTTCTTATCTGCCTGGTCTTCGCTGCCGAGTGCGGCAAGGTTCTGAATCGCCGGCGTCGACGCCCCTGCATTCCGCTG
Source organism: Planctomycetota bacterium (assembly GCA_030607345.1). The sequence continues at coordinate 2,472 of JAUWKC010000299.1, forward strand.
GAGATTGACGCCCAGCCGCAGATGGCTCAGCAGGAAAATCGCTTCCTGCGAACTTATCAAATGGGCATGCTTAAGCAGCGCCATCGCGCGGGATATCTTGTCGTCGAGCAGTTCGGCCTGCTTTGAGAGCAACTGCTTCCTGGCTGCGTTTTCATACTCGATGATTTCAGGGATGATGGAATCCTGAAATTGCGAGACAATATCGTTTTCAGACACGCCGAG
>JAUWKC010000111.1 GCA_030607345.1 Planctomycetota bacterium
GGACGCCATTTTCCGCAACTGTTTCGGCCGATGTGGGACGGCCGAAAAGACCAACACGGGGGCGGCTAAAGTTTTCGGTATTTTTTGAGCAGACTGAGCAGGTTCTGCATATCGTCGGGCAGGGGGGCTTCGAATTTGACCATCTGTTCGGTCGATGGATGTTTGAATTCGAGTGTTGCCGCGTGCAGGGCGGGACGGTCGATAACCGGGTCGGCAACAGCAGGTTCAGCATCGGCCAACTGCCAGAGATAAACCAGCTTGCCGCCGTACATATCATCACCCACTATTGAGTGTTTGATATAAGACATGTGCACTCGTATCTGATGTGTTCTGCCGGTCTTAGGCGACAGCCTCAGTAAAGAAAAACCTCTGAATGCCTCAAGCACCTCAAAAAAAGTGATGGCTTCTTTGCCGGTCTCGGACCTGACTGCATATTTTTCCCTGATTTTGGGATGAACACCGAGCGGCGCGTTTATTCGGTCGGCAGTCAGGTCGGGTGTGCCGTGTACTATAGCCAGGTAGGTCTTTTTGACCTGGCGGTGCTCGAACTGGCTGGCAATTTTCCACTGGGCCGTATTGTTTTTGGCAACGACCATAACGCCGGTGGTATTTCTGTCGAGTCTGTGCACGATGCCAGGCCGAAATGGACCTGTTCCGCTGGACAGCTTGTCCGAATAAAACGAAAGGGCGTTCACCAAAGTGCCGTGAGTATTGCTGCGGGCGGGATGCACTACCAGGTCAGCCTGTTTGTTGATGATGATTATATCGTCATCCTCGTAAACGATGTTCAGGGGGATATCTTCGGGCTCAATTTCTCTTTTCGGCAGCTCGGGCAGGCTCATATCTATCCTGTCACCGCTGCTGAGTTTGAAGCTGGGTCTAACGGTTTTGCCGTTGACCTTGACCGCCCCGGCTTTGATAATCTGCTGTATCATTGCCCTGCTGAAGTTGCTGAACCTGCCGTGCAGATACTTATCAACCCGCCGTTCTTTAATTGAGTTTCCCACGTGCAGTCTTAACTGGCTGGAGCTGCTTTGGTCGGCGTCCTTGCTGCTGTTATCGACTGCTGAATTCTGTCTGTCGTCAGGGCCTTTTGATTCAGTCCCGAATTGTTCACTGTTTCGGTTCATCCGCAACTTCGTTGACACCACTGACGTTTGAGTCGCCGAGATTTGCCTCGACGACGGGCTTTAGAGGCAGCGTTTTCGTGTTGGGCTCTGCAAAGTTGGCCTCGAATACAGGTAACCGTATCATTGACGGCGTGGGAATGGTTGGTTCGGGCGGTGCTATTGTTCTGAAGACTATCTTGTTTTTGTAGTCGGCCATTGTCTCGAGACGCTGCCTGGCCTGGACGGCGACGACGGTAGCTTCAAACTCGGGATTTGAAGCGAGCGCCTGGTAGAGCTTATGCGCCTCTTCGAAGTTGCCGAGTTCTTCGTCACAAATGCCGAGCCCGAATTGGGCCATAGCCGTTATGAGCGGGTATTTATACCCACTGCTGGTCTGCTTGTTAGTGGAAGGCGGCTCATTTGTTTCAACCGGGGACTCGGATGCCGGCGAATCCGGCTGGCCGTACTGCGTGATTCTTGCCAGGGCCTTTTGATAGCTTTCTTTTGCAAGCTTTAGCTGGTCCTGCAAATATCCACTGCCAACCGCTGCCGGTCGGTAATGCAGTTCGGCCCGAAGGGCCTCGGCTCTTTTGATAAAGGCCAGGGCGGCAAGCCGGTCATTCTTTGCACTGTTTGCCGAAGCCTCGAGCTCTCGGGCTAACTGTAACAGCATATACGAAGAATCTGTCCCCCTGGTGTGGTCGGTGAGAACGCCCTGCTTGCTCTGCCACAGTCCGCTGATAAGCCTGGTAAGGTTGACCCTTTCTCCGACAGATACGACGTTTCTCTGGCGTCTCAGATATACTAATGAGACTATGGCAACGACGATAGCCGCCGATACGATAATGAGCATCGTAAGGTTTTCGCGTGCCCACCGCGGAAAGTCGGCTATCCACTCGGCCAGTTCGTTGGTTTTCAGTTCGTGCCGATGTTTTGCTTTCATTTCATTCTCCGTTTACCCGGATTTTAACAAAATTTGTTTTGCCTTGCAATCAGTCTTTATTTCTACTAAGATTCCACGAATAATCAACTTGTCGCAATCGAGGTGATAACAGATGCAGACAGTTTTTGCAAGCAAAACGAGCGGTTTTTTCGTATTTCTCGTGCTGGTTCTTGCCGGTGCATTGTGCGGCGCCGGCGAGGTTCTCGACCCTGACAGGTATATTGACCTTGATGAAATTACCCCTGGAATGGATGCGTATTGTTTGACTGTCTACAAGGGCACCGAGATTGAAAAGTTTGACCTGGAGGTTCTGGATGTGGTTCGCGGGGTATGGCCCGGAAGAGATGCAATTCTGGTCCAGGGCACAGACGAGCGTTTTGTGCATACCGGACCCGTGGCCGGATGCAGCGGAACACCGGTATACATAGAGGGGCGACTGGCCGGTGCGCTGGCCTTCGGGTTCACTTTCAGCAAAGACCCGCTGTACGGTGTGACACCCATCAAGGAGATGCTTCACGTCGGACAGGTACAATCAAAATCGCAGCGGCGGCTGGTTTTTGATTTCTCCGAGCCGATTGATTTTTCTCGGATTGAGAAAGGGCTGCTGGATTATCGATACTGGGGAATCGCCGGTCTCGGCCGGCCGGCGGCGGCTGCCGGCTTTGAGCCGCTGCCGACTCCCCTCGTGACATTCGGTTTGCCGCCGGAGGCTGTTGAGCAGTTGGGTTCCCTGGTTAGGCCTTTGGGACTGATGGCTGTGGCAGGTCCCGGCGGTAGTTCATCGATAGGACCCGACCGGTTGGCATCCGGGCCGCCAGGTCGGCAGGAGCCCACGTTGGTTCCCGGCGCGTGCCTTGTCGTGCCGCTCGTTACCGGCGACATAATGATGGATACAATCGGAACGGTGACTGAGGTTGTTGATGACAAGGTCTACGCGTTTGGACACAGCTTCCTTGGTTACGGTTCGGTCGACTTGCCAATGGCAACCGGAAAAGTGCATACGGTGGTCTCGAACGTATTCCGTTCATTCAAGTTCGCCAGCGCCGAGCAGATTGTCGGAGCTTTGACGGTGGACGAATCTGCCGCCATCCGTGGCGATATCGGCCGCGAGGCGAGAATGATTCCGTTGACAATAGCGGTCTCTCGTTACAATGACGCTCAAAAGAGGATATACAACTGCCGGCTTGTCGATAACCAACTGCTTACTCCGCTGATACTTCGCTACACTCTGTACGGTGCGGCGCTTACACTGGGCAGATTGCCGCCGGACCATATGATTCGGTACAAGGTCAAGATTGACACGGCGGCGGGTGAGTCGATAACTTTTGAAAATATCTCCACCGGTTCAGGCCTGGCCGAACTGCTCACCGAAGGTACCGGCTCGGTCGTTTTATTGATGAACAATCCTTACAAGAGCGTAGAGCTGGCATCAATCGACGTGGATATCAGCATTTTGCCGGACAACGTCATTTCACATATATGGTCGGTCGACTTGTCCGATTCGAAGGTCAAGGCAGGCGGGGAAATTGAACTCGATGTGGTCGTTGAATCCTGGCTTGCTGAAAAGAAGAAGTACCATGCTCGGCTGACGGTTCCCAGGGAATTGAGACCGGGAAAATATGACCTGCTGGTTTGCGGCGGAGGGGGTTATCTGCAGTTCCTTAGAAGAACCGCACCGTATAGATTTGTTCCTGAAAACTTCTCAGGCCTGATAGAGGCAATGAATAATATCCTTCATATCAAGCGGGACAATTTGTATTGTATTCTGGTCCTGCCGCCCGGCGGTGTGGTAATGGGGAAAGCCGAGCTTCCCGACCTTCCTGCCACAAAGGCGTTGGTTTTGCAGGACCCTAAACGGGTGCTTAACACCGTGCCCTATCAACAGTGGGTGGAAAAGGCTTTTCGTACCGGTTCGGTTATCATAGACCAGAAAAAGATGCAGATAACGGTTGAGAAATAACGGGAGTCGTAAATGACAAGCCAAAAGCGAACGACTTTAATTGCGGGTTTCAAGGTGTCGGGCCTTGCCGGGTTTATTTGCCTTGTTGCTTTTTCTCTTTTAGTTTGCCTGTGCGATTCGGCCTGCTGGGCAGTTACGAGCAAGATTGTCCGGCACAGCAGCGGCGCCGACTTCTTGAAAGGCGAGACCGAGGACGTGGTGGTTGGTTCGAAGGGCACTGTGCAGCTCGGACGCGCCTGGCAGACGCCAATCGAACAGTTCGAAGACGTCTGGTCGATAAACAGCATAGTCGTCGAGGGCGGGACTATCTTTATTGGAACAAGCCCGAACGGCGGGATTTTCAAGTACAGCTTTGGTGAATTGGTGAAGATTTATCCTGCCGAGTCCGAGGAGGAGGAAATTGCAAAGTCAGATAACGAACAGGCCGGCGATACGAACGGTGTCGATGATGCCAATGATGCCAATGATGCAAATGATGCAAATGATGCCAATGTCGTCGACGAAGAGGAGCATTTGGCCAATGAGCATATCTTCGCGATGGCCACTGATGTGGCTGGTCGGCTCGTGGCGGGCATAAGCGGTGATAAGTGCAGACTGCTGCGATTCGAGGGGCAAGATGTGGAGACTATCTTCGAGCCGAACGACGCAAAGTATATCTTCGCAATAGTTACCGATGACAAGGGTAATATCTACATAGGCACCGGGCCGGAGGGAAAAGTCTACCGGGTTGACCCATTTAATCCGGCCTCGACGGGACTGATATACGACAGCCTCGACAAAAATATACTTTCGCTGGCAGTAAAAGATGATGGCTTTGTTTACGCCGGCAGCGACAGCAGAGGATTAGTTTACAAGATAGACCCCGAGACCAAGACGGCATCTGTCCTGTTCGACAGCGACCAGCCAGAGATTACAGCGTTGCTTTTTGGCAAAGACGGGGCGCTTTATGCGACTGCGACCTCGGCAGCGATAACGCAAACCGAGACACAGTTTGCGGCGCAGTTGCCTTTGGCCGGTCGGCCTGAGAAATCCGCTGGGGGTAAAGGCGAGGATAGCGACGATGCAGGCGGCCGTACGCTGAGCATCCCCGGTACAAAAGACCCCGGCGGCAACAAAGCCGGCCAAGCCGCGAGGCAAATGCCAAAGCTTGCCAAACCGACACAGGCCAGCCATATATACAAGATAACTGAGGATGGTTACGTCACCGACATTTTCGGTGAGAAGGCGGTTTTTTTCTGCCTTGCGCCTGAGCAGAGCAGCCTTCTTTTAGGCACCGGAAACAGCGGGCAGCTCTTCACTGTCGAACCGGCTACCGAGCGGCAGGCCATTATCTACGAGGATGAGCGGGCATCACAGATAACCGTCGTAGTCACTTTCGGCCGGGACGTTTATCTCGGCACGGCTAACCCGGCGAAGCTGATAAAACTAATCGAAGGATTTACTGCTGAGGGCACGTACACGTCCGACCTTGTCGATGCGGGTCAGCCGGCCAAATGGGGCAAACTGCAGATTGATGCCGACATCCCGGCTGGTTGCACAGTGGAGCTCGCCTGCCGCAGCGGCAACGTTCAGGACATCAATGACCCGACTTTCTCGGATTGGACCGAGGCGGAGGAAATTACCGGGCCGATGCAGTTGCAGTGCCCGCTTGGCAGGTTCTGTCAGTATAAACTTATCCTGCGAAGTGCCGACAGGACCAGGAGCCCTGTTGTCAGAGAAGTAGCCCTTGCCGGTACGGTGCCGAATCTGGCGCCGAAGGTCGAGGCTGTCACCGTCAGCCGTAACGAAGGACCCGGAAAGGCAGGCACGTTCAAGATAAGCTATAAGGCCAAGGATGATAACCAGGATACGCTGATTTACAAAATAGATTTTAGAAAGATTGGGCGGACAAACTGGATTGAGCTCGAAGACCAGGTCGAAAAGGACACCTTCGAATGGGATGGTAAGACCGTAGACGACGGACGGTACGAAATCAGGGTGACAGTAAGTGACGAGAGAAGCAATACCACGGCAACAAAACTGACGGGCAACAGGGTAAGCGACCCGCTGATAGTCGATAACACCGGCCCGGTTGTTAAGGACAGCTCCATCGAAAAGCATCAGGACAGCGTGACCTTAAAACTGGATATTACCGACGAGCTGAGTGCAATCGGCAAGGTGGAGTA
>JAUWKC010000045.1 GCA_030607345.1 Planctomycetota bacterium
AGTTTGACAGGACCACTGGAATTATATATGCCGACCAGGCAGGATTCGTCGGCGCCTGCGAAAATACAACCCCGAAAAAAAACTGGCGGCCGATTGCAGAAAACATCCGCAGCGTGGAACTTGTGTTCTTTGACGGCCGCGATTGGCTCGAAAGCTTCAGCTTTCGAAAACATAAAAAACTGCCGTGCGCGGTAAGAATTATAATCGTCTCTGAAGACGAAAATCACAAACTCTACACCTGCAAGACCGGCGCCGCTGTGAGTTGCCGACAGAACCAAAACGAGAAAACCCAATTTGTAAATTCAGTATCGGTTGTACCTTAATGAAAGCTCAGCATCCAAAAACCCAACGAAACGGATTCGTAGTCGTCGTCGTACTGTGCCTAATCACAATGATGGCGGCTCTGCTGCTTGGCTTCAATACCGATACACGAGTAAATCTTCGCAACGTTGACACGCTTCGAAAGTCCGCCCAGGCGCTCAACTGCGCAAGGGCCGGGCTCAACATCGCAATTGCAGCTATCAGGGACAATAACAGCCTTCGTACGAACAGACGCCTGCAGGAACTGCTTTCGGGCCGGGCTGAACTTGATATTGTCGGCGGAAAGTGCCTGCTGGACCTGACCGAGGAAAACGGAAAATTGAATGTCAACACCCTCAAAGACAAAAACAACAAACTGAACCGAACCAGAATAAACCAACTGCTTCGGCTTATCGATTTGCTTAACCGCAGACAATCCGGCGATTCGCACGTCGGATACGGATTGGCGCCCGCTCTCGTGGACTGGGTCGATGGTGACGATGCGATTACGACCCTGCCCTTTATAAAGCGAGAGAAACTGGGGGCCGAATCACGCTACTACCAGAAGCTGCCCGTGCCATATCGGTGTAAGAACGCTCCACTCGAGGCAGCAGAAGAGCTTTTGCTAATCAGGGGGATTACGCCGCCCGTCTTCGAGCTGCTTCAGAATTACATCACTGTCTACGGCGACGGCAAAGTCAACATAAACTGTGCCCCCAGGCGAGTTATACAGAGCCTCTCGGCGGATATGGACCCTGTGCTCGCCCAGGTTATTATTGCCCGCCGACAATTCAGGCCCTTCGAAAGTATCGCCGAGCTGCGCAACATTGCCGGAATGACGGGCGACATCTATGACAATATCAGCGGCACTGTCACCATCAGTCCTGCGCAGCGGTATTATCGCATTGAATCGCGAGCGGAAGTTGACGGCCTTGATTCTATGATAATTGCGGTCCTGAAAATAAATACCAAGGACAAACGTGTTGACGTCGTCTTGTACAAGGAGATTTGAAACCATTTTTCGATTGATGCTGAAAGATAAACGCGCGAGAACCGATTATGGCTAAGCGATGTATCGGCATAGATATAGGCCCTGCGCATCTGCGCGCGGTACAGCTCGTGCAGACAGAGGACAGGTTCTGCATTGAGAAGGTTTTCTGCGCACAAACAAGGCGAAGCGCTGACTCGCCGAAGGACATACTCAGGTTGCTTGTCCACCGACACGGATTCGACCGACGTGCGGCCGTAGCGGTTGCTTTGCCGCCTGATGCTGTTTACTTCCGAAATCTGGAAATCGACTACGCCGGCCTGGAAAAAATGCGCAGCCAGGACTTGTCGGAGCTGGAAAATGAGTTCCCGGCTCCAGCGGACCAGGTCTTCACGCATCTTTGCTCATATCGGCAACTGGCCGGTGACAGACACTCGGTCCTCGTCGCGGCCGCCAGGAAAACGTCAGTGCAGGAGACACTCGATTTGCTGGCCGAAGCAAAAATGCAGCCGGTACTGGCAGAGGCCGGTATCTTCGCCGTATGCGAGGCAATCACAGCCAATCATCCGGAGGTGGCAGACGGTCAGGCCCTGCTCACGCACATCAACGATAACTGCCTGGTGCTGGCAGTAATCGAAAACGGCAACTGCCTGATGGTCAGGAACATTCCTTTCGTTCATCGCCCCGGCAATGAGGCCCAGTCGAGCGAAGAACTGATGGCACAAATCTTGAGACACGAAGCACAGATTACCTGGCGCAAGACATTCGGCTCAGAGATTACTGCCGACGCTGCAATCTATATCGCGGGCCAAAAGAATATTTGCAATACTCTGGCAAGTATAATCAAAGAAGAGCTGCCCTGCCGTATTGTCGTCGCCGACCCGTACGCCATGCTGAAGGCTCCGGTTCGAACCTGCGACAACGAACAAATATGGGTGGCCGAAGGGCTCGCATTGAAGGCTTTGGCGCCTGATAAAGCAGGAGCTATCAACTTCCTTCAGGCCGCCGGCGCCGACAGAAAGTCCGCTCTCAATCTCAAAAAAGAACTTGTTAGCTGCACGGCACTGCTGGGCGCGATTGTTGTAGTTTGGCTTGCCGGGCTCTTCATAGGCCAAACGCACCTCGAGACAACGTACGCGCAACTCAAAAGTGACATCGACAAAACTTTCCTGTCGGCCCTGCCCGACGAAAAAAATATTGTAAATCCACTGGCCCAATTGGAGCAAAAACTTACTCCTCTGCGGAAGGATTACCGGCTCTTATCCGGCTTTTACCCGGGCCGACTGGAACCCCTTGAGGTCTTGCAGAATATCACCACAAGCAGGCCCTCCGAAGGCAGCGTTAAGGTGGATGACCTGCTCGTAGGTGCAAAATCCGTTCGGCTCAGCGGCACGTGCGACTCATTTGATACCGTTTACAAATGGCAGAGACTTTTGCAAAAGGTTTCAGCCTTTAAGTATGTCGAGGTCGATGACGGTCTGCAAAAAGACCCCGGCAGCGGCACTGTGCACTTCACTATTATCATATCTTCGACTGTACCGGAGCAGGAATAATGCACCTGACACTAAGAGAAAAGAAACTCGCTCTCGGCCTGGGTGTCTTCATTGCAGGCTGGGCTTTGTTCGCCGCGGTCGTCAAACCGGCAGCCCAAAGAATACAGACACTAAACCGCGTAATTCCCGAAAAGCAGACGCAGCTAATGGAGCTTCGCGCAAAAACCAGCCAATACTTAATGCTGCACAGCCGGCTCGAAGCTCTCCAGGCCACGATGGATTCACGCGACCGCGACTTCAAGCTGCTGACTTTTCTTGAGTCGCTAATCGCCGAATGCGGCCTGCCCGAAAAGGCTGTCAAAATGAGACAGTATGCAACCCAGCCTGACTCCGAACACTATGAAACAATAGTGGAGCTCACCCTGGAGGGTTTGACGCTTGAGCAGCTTGTCGGCCTGCTCTCCAGGGTCGACTCGAACCAGTTGCCCGCAGGCGTCAGAAACCTTCATATAACAAAGAACCCAACAGGTACCGGACTGCTTGATTCGGTGGTTGAAATACGCAAAACACACTTGGCGGAGAACCAGGTCGCCGGAACTTGAGAAGTCCTGACCGGCGATTACTACTCGCCGTTGTCTGAAATCCTTTTAGCCCCGGCCGGCGCCGTGGTTTTCACCTCGTAAACTCCAATCTTGACAATCCAGCGCCGCGTCCGTATCATCTCAATTGACTATCGGCAAAAAATAAGTCAAGAAAAGGAGTTTTACCGCAATGCCTCTAAATACCGAGAAACTCTATGCCGAAAGGCTAAAACGATATGTCACCGCGATGCGCAACGAAAAACCCGACCGCATCCCCATTCGCCCCTTCGTAGCTGAGTTCACCGCCAAGTACGCAGGCTGTACCTGCCAGGAAGTCACGCACGATTTTGAAAAAGCCTTTGACGCGGTGCGTAAATGTGCAGCCGATTTCGACTGGGACGCCGTCGTCGCAAATATGGTTTACGTCTGGACCGGGCTTACTCAGGCTATCGGGCTGAAATACTACGGCGTTCCCGGCATCGACGTGCCGCCGGATACCGGCTTTCAGTATCGCGAGCCAGACGAGCACAACGCATTTATGAAGCCTGACGAGTACGACCAGCTCATTGAAGACCCCACCGGTTTTCTGTTCAACGTATGGCTGCCCCGGGTCTCGGATGATGTCGGCGAGCCGGGCCAGCCGACCTCCTATCGAAACAACCTGTCCTTCCTAAAAGGCGGAATGGCAATGCTGACCTACTTCAACTCTTTCGGCAGGCAGAACACCCTGCTGCGGACCGAGTGCGGAACCGTCTCGGCAATCTCCGGCATCCTCAAAGCGCCGCTGGATATCCTTGCTGACAAGCTCCGCGGCTACATCGGCCTTGCTATGGACCTTATCGAGCAGCCCGGCAAGGTGCTTGCCGCGTGCGAGGCCCTCATGCCGCACCTTACCCACGTTGCACTATCGGGAGCAGACCCCGACAAAAATGTCCCCATCACAATCTGGATGCATCGGGGTTGTGTGCCCTTCGTCTCGCCCGACCATTTCAACAAAATTTACTGGCCCACCTTAAAGCCCATCATTGAAGAAATTTGGACCCACGGCCATCAGGTCCTCTTCTACGCCGAAGGCAACTGGGACGCGCACCTCGAATCCTTCGCAGAGCTGCCCGACGCCTCAATAGTGTACCACGTCGACAAAGGCGACATCCTCGAGGTGCATAAGGCAATCGGCCGCAAATTCTGCATAAGCGGCGGCATACCCAACTGGCTTCTGGGTCAGGGCACGCCCCAGGAAGTCCGGGACTACTGCAAAAAAGTAATCGACGGCGTCGCCGGTGACGGCGGCTATATAATGGACGCTGGCGCCATCATCCAGAACGACGCCAAAATCGAAAACATCCGCGCAATAACCGATTTCACCCGCGAATACGGAGTCTATTAATCGAACATCGGGCAAACAAAAGGAACTCTAAAATGGCACAACAGCACAGGATAGAAAAAAAACCGGGTGTATGCATCCCCTGGCAGGAAAAACTCAAAGAGCTGCCGAAGATTCAAGGCAACGAACAGCTTGTACGCAGAGTCTGGGAGGACGTCGACGAATTTGCCTACGTCTACATCTGGCAGTGCCTGCTTTCGTTCTAAGGACCGGATTGATAAATAATAGCGGCGGGCGTGCTCGCCTGTCCTTTGCAATAACGGGGACTGCAAAATGGCCAAAACACCAACATCACAAATACCGAAACAGAAAAAACAACGATTTTCCCGGCGGACTTTTCTCGCCGGCGCTGGCGCTGCCACTCTGTCGCTTGCTGCCGCCAGGCCCCGGCTCGCCCGCGCTGTCGAAGCCAACTCCAGGATAAACTTGGGTATGGTCGGCTGTGGCGGCCGAGGAACCTGGATAGCCGAGCTCTTTCAGCAACACGGCGGTTACCAAATAGTGGCCGCCGCCGATTACTTCCAGGACCGCGTTGACAAATTCGGCGAAAAGTTCAATATCGCCCCGGCCCGTCGCTATACCGGACTGTCGGCCTGCCGCAGTCTCCTCGAGCAGCAAGTCGACGCAGTAGCCATTGAGAGTCCGCCCTATTTCCACCCAGAACACGCAGCCGCAGCGGTCGATGCCGGTCGTCACGTCTATCTCGCCAAACCCGTCGCCGTTGACGTGCCAGGCTGCCACACTATCGCCGACAGCGGCAAAAAAGCCGCCGCAAAAAAACTCTGCTTCATCGTAGATTTCCAGACACGCGCCAACGAGTTCTTCCGTGAAGCGATTAAACGCGTCCACGACGGCGCCATCGGCAGGTTCGCTTTTGGAGAGTCCAGCTACCATGCGGACAACCCGTGGAAACGTCAGGAAAAATTCCTCAAAGATGACCCGGCCAATCCCGAAAATCGTCTGCGGGCCTGGGGCCTGGATAAGGTCCTGTCCGGCAACATCATTACAGAACAAAACATCCACACGCTTGACGTCGCCGGTTGGATTATGGACCGCCAGCCAATATACGCAGTTGGTACCGGCGGCAGGAAAGTGCGGACCGTCGGCAACTGCTGGGACCACTTCGCTGTGCTCTTCGAATATCCCGACAATGTCGCCATCACATTCAGTTCACGCCAGTTCAAAGGACACGGCTCCGCCGGAGGAATCAAGAACCGGATGTTCGGTTCCAAAGGCGTCCTCGAGACAGAATACGGCGGCACGGTTATTATTCGCGGAGAAAACTTCTATCGAGGCGGCCGGACGCCGGACATATACGAACAGGGCGCCGTCAACAACATAGCCGCATTCTATGATAATATCGTAAATCGACGTTTCGATAACCCGACTGTCGCGCCAAGCGTTCGAAGCAATCTTCTGACAATCCTCGGACGCACAGCCGCCTATACCGGCGAAAAGCTATACTCCGACAAGCTGATAAAAAGTACCGAAAAGCTGCAGGCCGACCTGCGAGGCCTCAAGACGTAGAAGAATGGAACTATCGAGCCGATTACCACCACGGACTCATCCTGTCACTTCTCGTCGGTGATACTTGAACATAGTAAGATTTGCCCTTAATTACGAGTTTGCAGGGTTCTGAAATGATAGAGAAACTAATCAGCCGTCGAAAGTTCGTCAAGAAAACGGCACGCATTACAGCCGCCGCAGTTGCCTTTCCCTATGTTATCCCTTCCGCCGCCATTGGAAACGCCGGCGCAGTGCCTCCGAGCAACCGAATAACCCTCGGCATGATAGGCGTAGGAGACCACGGCACCGGGACCAACCTGCGAGGCTTTCTTGAACAATCCGATGCGCGGGTACTTGCCGTCTGCGACGTCGATAAAAACAGGCGAGAACACGCCCGCAATATCGTGAACGACAAGTACGACAACAGGGACTGTGACACCTACAATGACTTCCGCGAGCTCCTTGGGCGCGATGACATCGACGCGGTAATGGTCTCCACGCCGGACCACTGGCACGTTCCGGTCTCTCTAATCGCCGCAAGGGCGGGTAAGGATATCTGCTGTGAAAAGCCAACCCTGACTATCCGCGAAGGTCGCCTGCTGAGCGACACAATCAGGCGTTACGGCCGCGTGTTTCAGATGTCAACCGAGGACCGCTCCATTGGCGTTTACCATAGGATGGCCGAGCTCGTCCGCAACGGAAGAATCGGCAAGCTTCACACCATCCGCGTCGGCTTGCCGAACGGCTGGCGGATAAAGGGCGGCTACGGCAAAACTCAAAAACCGCAGCCCGTGCCCGACGGTTTCGACTACGATATGTGGCTCGGCCCGGCGCCCGAATCCCCCTACACGCCCGGAAGATGTCACTGGAACTTCCGATGGATTTTCGACTACTCAGGAGGCCAGCTCACCGACTGGGGTGCCCATATCGTGGACACCGCACAATGGGGCAACGACACCGAGCACACCGGACCAATCGAGGTCGAGGGAAAAGGCCTCTTCCCAGCCGACAGCCTCTACGACACTGCGACCGAGTACCGCATCGAATACAAGTACGCCAACGGCGTGCGGATGATAATTACTTCCGGCCCGGTGAGCCTGCGATTCGAGGGAACCGAAGGCTCGGTCGGCAACACCGGATGGCGCGGTAAGCTACAGGCAAAGCCGCGCTCGATTCTCGACTCCATAATTGGGCCTGACGAAATCCACCTTTATACTGAGCCGCGAGGTGAGCACCGAAACTTCCTCGATTGCGTCAAGTCCCGCCGGGACCCCTATTTCCCTGTCGAAATCGGCCATCGCTGTTGTACGGTTCTCCACCTCGGAAATATCTCGATGCTGCTCGGCAGAAAGCTAAAATGGGACCCCGAAAAGGAAATCTTCCCCAAAGACGCCGAGGCCAACAGAATGCTCTCACGCCCCATGCGAAGCCCCTGGCGACTCTAACAGAAAAATCATAGAAGCACTTCTACATCCGCCTTTCGTTGTGAGGGACTTACCTTCAATTCGTGCAGCTTTCCGCCGCGAAGTGAACCTTCGACGATGGTTTTATACGGCGCATGAAGTTTGAAATCCACGTTCCAGTCTTTAGGCCAGGCGCCGAAAAGATATATCTTTCGCCCGTCCGTCTGCATCAACATCTCCTGCAGGCCAATCATGCCGGAACCGCCCCAGTTGTGGTCCGGAACCCAGTCATGCCCAGGCCCCCAGAATACAGGAAAACGTCGCCCTGAATCCTCCAGCTTTCTTACGTTGTACTCGGCGGCCTCGGACGTCAGTCCCATACGCGCAAAGAAGATACCGTTCTGGTGCCAGCTAATATGGCTTTTCGCCATTGGTGACCAGTCTCCGTAACGCCACGTGTCAATAAACAACCCAAGGTCCGGTTTACCCACTCCGTACAACCCAAAAGGAAACAGCGGATAGAACTGCGGAATCTCACAGTTCTGGTAGTGGTCCCACGACTCTGCCGGCTGCATAATACGCCGACCGTCAACCTGGCTGATTGGAAAAGGCCCAATCCGCTCCAGCATATCCGCCCAATACCGTTTCTTGTCCTCGCCGGCATACCGCTCGGGCAAATCCAGCAGCATCTTGAGATTAGCCTTGAGCCCGGCAAGCAAATCGGTCGGATTCTTCGCGCCTTTATAAGACTCGCACGACGTCGAAGGGTAAATCACCAAATGCCCGTTCTCATCCAGAGGCCTGCCGGTACGACGCTTGCACCGCTCCTGGTAGTGCTCATCGAAGAATTGCACCGACCTTTCAATAAAGGGCATATAACGCGAGATGTCCTTACCTGTGAAAAGGTGGTAGTTCAGAATCATAAACGAAAATTCCAGTTGGGCCTCGTAGTGATAGTTCACCGCCCCGTTGACCTGTACCCCTTGCTCGATTTCCGGCGGCCTGTATCTTCCGCTGTTCGGGTCCGACCAGCCATAGTGAGACGGTATCGGAAGTCCATAGTTTGCAAGTTGCTCGGCAAAACAGCAGCCGTCATGACCCCAGTAGGTCTTGACCCGCAACGTCGCATTGCCCAGAGCC
>JAUWKC010000241.1 GCA_030607345.1 Planctomycetota bacterium
CGGGCTATGTTCCTTTGCGGTCGAAGGCCAACCTCTATGACGAAGAGTGGGAGGCCAACAAGTCAGTCAATATGAGGGATTATGCTGAGCTGATGCTAAGCTGGCTTGACGAGAAGCTCTGGCCGCGAGACTATTAGTCGACGCTGCTGAGCTTTAGTGAGCATCAAATCCGGGGCCTGTACCTAAAAAATACAGGCCCCGGTTGTTTTGTCCGAGTGTGGCACTGAGCGCGGGCGCGACGCTTAAACCGGACAGCTTTACAACAAGTGCCGGGCGTGCCAATGAGTTTTAAGGATTGGGTGTAGGGCGGTCGGCGCCGAAAATCTTGAGTCTGTTTCTGATAACCGGCAGCGGCTTGGTAATAACTTTCGGGTCATGAATGTTGCCGGTGACCTCGAGGCGGACTACGGCCGAGCCTATGCTTTCAGTCAAAGACTGCCAAAGCGACGGTTCAGTCAAAGCGACCCGTCGGCCACGGGCATAAAGAACCAGATTGACTTGCTCGTTTTTCAGGTCCATCTGGCCCGAGCCGCTAAAGGCCACGTTTTCCCCGGCAACATCAAGGCTTTCCAGAAAAAGCTTATCATCCTTGATGTATGAATCTACGACCATTCGGTCAAATGCATAATCCTGCGGTTCGTTGAGTCGTAAGACGGAAAGCAGGTTGGCCAACGGTGAAACTCTGCCTACCTGCATATCTGTTATTGTAAGTCTGCATCTGCCTATGCGTGAGGGGTAAGTGTCATCGTGGCTGACGCCGGTCGTGCTGCCGCTGACAGACAATGAGCCGTTCATTTTGCCGCTGGTGTGCAAGCCGTCTTTTCGTGTCGTGTCCTCAAAAAATTGGCCCATATCAACATCCGCAAAGCCCACTTCGAGCAGGTATTGCAGTGCGGGCCCGGTCGAGTGCCTCAACTCAAACCGGCCTGTCAAGTCTCCGTGGTAAAAATCAGCAACGAGTTTTTTGCTGAGCCAGCTCCTCTTGTCGGCGTCGTAATATATATCCGTACTTAGTTTTTTCAGAGCCTTGCCTTTGATTCTGCCCTGGCCGTCGGAGACCACGATTCTGTTATTCCTGAGTCCCTCATCTGTCGTGTATGAGCCTTCTATCTGAAGCATGGCGTTGATGTCCGTAACGGCAGGCTGGATGTTGAGGTTACAGTCCTTCAGTTCGACGACGCCTTCAAAATCGACACTGCTTTTTCCTTCGGCGGTGCGCAGGATTTCCAGGTTCCCCATGTCAAAGTCGATTCGCCCGCGAGGTGACAGCTTGACGTACAGCGGACGAATGAATTCAGGCAGGGTGCTCTCGAAGCGTTTGTCCAGCGGGACGTCACTGCCGGTAAGTCTGAACGAGCCCCTGTTAAAGGCGCCGTTGCTGAGGGCTATCTCGCCATTGACAATCAGCATTGCGCGGCTGGTCGACGCATCATCAGCGAGGGCGGTTGTCCTGATATTTTCCAACTCTATATTGTCGCTGGTCACAATCAGCCTGCCGGTGACGTTCCTGAGCGGATACGGCGAAGCTTCGGGAATCAGGGGCAGTTCAATGCTGTTACCAAGACACGCAATAACAACCTTCGAATCAGGGCATTGGTGTCCGTTTTTGTTAAGGTCGACCTGGAGATTTATCTTTCCTTTAGGTCGAAGCCCGGATACGACAGTGCGGGCGGATTCCGGCAGAACGCGGGTCAGCTCGTCGGTCAACTCCAATCCCTGAACACCCAGCGACAGACAATAGCCTGCCGGTTTGACCTGGTCTGCCAGCCAGATTCGCCCATTGGCCGAGACCACGCTGTGCTCGTAGATTCCGCTGAGGTTTTCGATGCCGACCAAATCCGGGGTGACGATGAGCCTGGCGTTTATGTCGAAAATCGGAAGAACGGCTTTGGCCGACCGGTCTGGCCGTTCTGAAAAAGCGTTTTGCGCAAGGTCAAACTTCAGGGATGTCTGCCTCAGTGAAATATCAGCAATGAATTCTTTGGCCCGGGTGTCGTCCGCTTCGGAAGAAATCCTGACTTTGGCATCGGCGAACCCTTTCATATCAAGCGGGTTCAGCAAATCCTTTTGTTTGCCCGGCAGTGCCTCCATGAGGGTCGAGTCCAGCGGAATATTCTCTCCGACAATTGTGAATTCATATTCGGGCCGGCCGGCTGGGTGCGATGTGAGTTGTCCGTCAATGCTTACCTTGCGTCCGTCAAACTCCGAAACAATATTCGAAGCAGTGACACTGCCGCCCTGGAAAAGAAGTCGGCCGGTCAGATTTTTCAGCGGATAAGCAAAGCCGCGATATACCGCCTCAGACCCAAGCAGTTCAACGGCAAGGATTTTTTTCTTAGCCTTGCCGGGTTCCCTTGTAACGCGATAATCTATCGCTGCAATTCCGCCGGGCGAAAAAGCAGACCAGCTTTTCTTTCGCTTATCTGTCAGTGCATCGAACAAATCACCGTCCAATGCCATGTTTTTACTTGAAAGCTGAATTTCATATGCCCGGCGGGAAGCATATCCTTTTGACCAGCCGTTAAAAGTCACCTTGACATCGCCGTGCCGGCCGTTGAGCTGTTTGAATCGGACTCCTTCGTTATCGAAGTCTATTCGGCCTGATATCTGCTCGACGGAATAGGGAAACTTGCGGTCGCAGACCGAAACATCATTACAGTCGATTGTCCCCTGGACCTTGGTTGAGTTTAGTCGCTCGAAATTACCATCCATATTGAGTTTGACGTAGGCCCTTCCGGCAGGGCGGTAGCGGTCGAAGAACCTCTGCAGTGCGGTGAATGGGTCTGTCTTGCCCAGGAAAGCGTCACTATCGAGAGCAAATGTTCCCGAGCCCGGCCTGCGCGTACTGAGCAAATCTTTTATGCGCAGCTTAAGTGAATAATCGTTGTTCTCGTCGTAGAGCAATTGTCCGGCTATCACACTTACGGTCCAGACCCTCTGAAAGGCCCCAACATCCGCCGACGAGATGCTTCCCGTCGCCACGACACAACCGGAGCGCCACAGTCCTTCGAGTGTACTCTTGCCGTAGTAAAGTCTCTCGGCGGTGGTTATCCGAAAATCGTATGCGTCGTCGGCCTCGTCCGAAGGCTCCAGCCCGGCTTCAACAGGCACCTCGGCGACGATTTGCACCTTCGCCTTGGACACTCTCCCGTAGCGCAATTTTCCTTCTTCGAGCCGAAGCGTCGGCGCCACACCACCGCGGCCGCTTGGAAACGCGATATTAAGCGTACCGACGTTCCACTTGCCGGCGTCCAGGTTGTAAAGTGCGTCGAGAACAAAACCTCGGACCTTCAATTCTTCCAAGCGAGGCCTAAGCAGCAGCAGACTGGCTATACTGAACCGCGCATCGACCTGCTCAGCCGTCAGGATAGTATCACCGCCCACCTGGATGTTGGCAGGGCTGATAGAAAGGCCCTTGATGCGAACCCACCCGCGGAGGTTTGCCCTAATCGAGTCGGA
>JAUWKC010000201.1 GCA_030607345.1 Planctomycetota bacterium
GAGCACGATGCTGTGGCTCATGCCGCTGGCGGCCGCGATAGCGGTGGTCTACAAGGCGACGAAGCTCTCGGCAATCAAGCCGGGCCATTTCGTCAAAGAAGCGGTGGTTCTGTTCGGCTCGATAGTTGTTTTCATAATCATATCGGCAATTGTGCTGATGGGATTCGCGTGGCTGATTGTTTAGTCGGGGCCGGCCGGCTAACAGCAAATTCTCTAAGGATTGCGGCCTGAATCTTCGGGGTCAAGTATTCCCAATTCGGCCAGGGCATTGAGCGCCGCCTTTTGTTCTGCTTCCTTTTTGTTCGTACCCCACGCACTTGGAAAGTGTCGGTCCACGATTACGACCTGAGATTCGAAACATTTATCATGGTCCGGACCTTTTTCATCGAGTAACAGGTAAACAGGTGTTGCAGCGAGACGGTGCTGGGCGTACTGCTGAAGCACGGACTTGTAGTTTTCCTGCGAGTGCTCAGCGTCGGCTGCGTCGATAAGCTCTGCAAAAGCCGTAAGGATGAATTTGCGCGAGGTGTCGGCGCCTCCGTCAATTTGTAACGCGGCAATCAGCGCTTCGAGCAGGCCTGCCGCCAGGGACCCCGACAGAGCCCGGCTTCCGTTCATGCCTTTTCCCGTTCTTAAGAATTCGTGGAGGCCGAGCTGCCCGGCGATGACCGAGCAGGTCCGTCGAGAAACGAGCATACTTTTTATCTTTGTCAGGTCGCCTTCGAGGTATTTTCCGAAGCGCTCGTAAAGGACCTGGCAGATGACCTGGCCCAGTATCGCGTCACCGAGGAACTCGAGCCGTTCGTTGCTTTCGAGGCGATTATCGACGGATGAAGAGTGCGTCAGAGCTTTTTCCAGAAGGCTCCGGTCCTGGAATTTGTAATCGATTATCTGCTCAACGTTGTCCAATCGTTCCTGGTTCATTCAATTCTTCCGGATTAGGGGGCTGTGCTCCCGGCGGTTTTTGCCAAGGCGCAGCCGAGCTTTGAATGATTCTTTCGAATTCTGTCGGGCAGGTTACGAAA
Source organism: Planctomycetota bacterium (assembly GCA_030607345.1). Next base: position 1,026 of record JAUWKC010000201.1, read on the forward strand.
ACCGCCAAGCCTAAGCGGTCTTGGTAACCGGCTCGCTCACTGAAGGTACAATAGCACACCTTGTACTGCCTGTCAAGGGGTGTGATTTTGGCGGAGATGATGATTTCGCCGCGACAAACAGATGGGATTCTTTTCGCTGACGAGCACTGGCATCCATTAGCTAAGGTCCTTGTGAGGCAGTTCAAGCTGCACTATAATCACGGGCATCGGCACAATTTGCTTCCGCACCTGCGCTCGGCGGCTTTTGCGGCGAGTTGTAGGCAGAGAATTCGCAGATGTTGCGTGCGGAATAAACGAACAGTGTAATTAGCTACCAGCGTCACTATGTGATATGTTAACTGCGGAGCAGATAATTGCGTTTTTTGGTATGAAGCCGTTGGCGGCTGAGGGTGGGTACTATGTTGAGACCTATCGTGCAAAGGAGAAGGTCGGCGCGGCCGGTCTGCCGGAACGGTACGGGGGCCAGAGGTGTTTTGGTACGGCGATTCTCTATCTGCTGACGGCTGATGATTTCTCGGCTCTGCACAGTGTCAAAAGCGACGAGATATTTCACTTCTACCTTGGCGATGCGGTGACTATGCTGCAGCTTCATCCGGACGGCAGCAGCGAAGTCGTAGCGCTGGGCCACGATATTTCGGCTGGGCAGCGCGTTCAGGTGACGGTTCCGGCGGGCGGTTGGCAGGGGTGTTTCGTCAATGCTGGCGGGCGGTTTGCTCTTCTGGGTACAACAATGGCGCCTGGTTTTGAGCTTTCGGATTTTGAATTGGCCCGGCGGGAGGACCTGCTCGAAAAATATCCGGACCAGCGGAACCTTATTCTGAAGCTCACGCGGTAGGGCGGCGGTGTGTGTACTCAATGCGGTTTTTCCGCCAGTTGTCGAATGACATCGACCATTGCCTGGGTTCCATCCCTTCCCCTTCCCTGTGCCTGGAGAACGCTCATTAGCTGATGCGCCAGCGCGACGCCCGGCAGGGGCAGCTTCAATTGCTCGGCGTATTCGAGGACGAGACGCAGGTCCTTCTGCTGAAGGTCAACCATAAAGGCCGGCTTGAGGTCCCCGGCGATTATCTTGGGGCCGAGCGCCCTTAGCGAATGGCTCGAGGCGGCGCCCGCGCTGGTGACGTCGAGGGTGGTCTGCAAATCGAGGCCCGCTTTTTCAGCAAAGGCCAGGCCTTCGGCGATGCTCATTATTGTATGGATAACCATCACCTGGTTGGCCAGTTTTGTCATTTGTCCTGAGCCGAGCGGCCCGCACCGAGTCACGGTTCTGCCCATTACCCCCATAATCGGGCGCACTTTTTCCACTGCTTCTTTCGGGCCTCCCATCATAATCGAAAGCTTCGCCTCTATTGCGCCGACTTCACCGCCGCTTATGGGAGCGTCGATGAGAGTGACGTCTTTTTCGGCGAGTGTCTTGCCCATATCCTGTGTTGCCGTCGGTGAGATTGTGCTCATATCGACGCAGATAAGGCCGGGGTGCGTCGCTTCGATTACTCCTTTTTGGCCCAGCAGAACCTGCCTTACGTCGGGGGTATCGGGGACACAGGTTATTATGATGTCACTATTCCGTGCGGTTTCGGCGGGACTGTCCGCCCAGGCGGCGCCCTGTTCTATCAAGGGGTCGGTTCTCTGTCTTGTTCGGTTGTGGACGGTTAATTCGTAGCCTGCTTTCAGCAGGTTGGCGGCCATAGCCCTTCCCATGATGCCGGTGCCGATGAAACCAATCCTTTCGTCGGGCATCACATCACCTCCAGTCGCCGCAGCGTGGCTTTTGCCCATCGAACGCTTCGTGCCATTGAGAAGATGAGCAGCAGCAACATGAGCAGCCAATAACCGGTGAACCGCAGATAGTACAGGACCGCAGCAAATATTCCGGTCGAATCGTCACCGGACCAGTTTGCCCAGGCAGCCAGTTCGGCCGGCGTATACATCGCACCTTTCACCACGGGGCCGAACAGCTTTTGCCAGGGCAGCAGAAGCATCAAAAAGACGAGCGACAGGAAGAATGCTCTTGAGACGTGGTTTATTCCGCCGAGTCTGCCGAGCAGCGAAATCAACAGGCTAAACAGCATTGTGAGACAATACAGCATCGCGGCAATTATGAGAACGAAATCGAGGAACCTGATAAGCCAGGCAATGTGTTTGTACTTTATTGCAGAGGGCAGGGTTGGCTTTTGCTTTTCAAGTGAGCCAGGGACATTAGGCTCCTCGGTGGCTACCTGTTCAGCGGCCTGCTCGATTCTGTTTACGTCAGCGGGGACTTCTATTGTGACGTCTTCGCCGCGCAGGTTCTCTTGTTGCGTCTTCTGTGCGAGAGCCTGGTCAGTTTGAGCGGCGGGCCTTGCCTGGCTGTCGGTCTTTGTCAGTCCGAGGTCGACCACCCAGAATAGCCCCTGCAACGACAGCAGACAGCTAACGACAATTATGAACAGGAAGTTTTTCCACCCTCTGAAGACGCTGATGGCCTCGAGGCAGTCGGTCGTATCGACCAGGTCAGTCGGTTTATCGTTTTGGTTCATTTTGGAATCTCCTATTCTCGGCTCCAGGCCTCTTTCGAAGTCCATATCCACGGTTATATCATCCTCTTTTCCTGCTAAAGGCGATTATCGGCTGTTCTCCGGAAAATCTGCTGTCCGGGCCGCCTTTGCGCCGTGTATTATTATGAGAAGCCGGCCCGGCCTCTGCAAGAAAATTATTGAGGCAATATCGCTGAATTGATACCGCCGACTTATCCGCACGGGTGGCGGGACCAGCTTACGGTTGTCGGCATTGGTCGGCTGGCTTTTTCCAATGCCTTGCAAGGCCGATGCTTGTCCTGTACACTACCGGAGCCTTGCTTGCAAAGCCAGCTTACAGGCCGGTAGCCGCGACTATAAAAAGCGGCGGCGAGTTTCTGGAGAGGTGTCCGAGTGACTGATGGAGCCGGTTTCGAAATGTGGCACTAAATCTTCATTTTTTCGCAACTATCGTAGATTGCAGGGTTTAGCAGGTGGCGAATATCGCATTTTTTGGCAGATATCGTATCCTTAAGGTTGTAGTCGGGTTGTAGTTCTGGCA
>JAUWKC010000160.1 GCA_030607345.1 Planctomycetota bacterium
CAGCAGAAAGAGTCCGGGTTGAAAGTCAGTCTCACATCGCCCTTTTTTCTTCCGGCAAGCCACAGCTTCTGGTCGTCGTCGGCCTCGTAACTGCCGCCGTACCACAGACTCAAAAGGTCGCCGTTGGCACACTCAGCGAGTGTCGAGCAGTGATAAGGCATTCAAGGTATGTGATATTTCAGATGGCCGAGGTGCTGGTTTCAAAAAGGTTGTTTCAGGAAATCCTTGAATGTATCCGTCAATTGAAAGCCATTCCTATAACTCCAGAGTTGGATGATGCCGAACATGACTGTAAAAACATGGTTTTCTAACTGCTTTGGTGGTTGCGGTACGTTTCAAGACCAATTATGAGTTGATAAATTCGCATTTTTCCGACTATTCTGGCTGAAAAACCTTCGAGTAACAGCGGAAAACTTGAATTTTCGAGACAGATTTGATATTCTATTAGAGAAGAGGCCCAGCGGCGTAGCTGGGCAAGGATATACAGTGTTATATGGGAAATCCCAGTTAACACATGAAAATTAAAGGACAGTAAAATGAAAGCGAAAATCGCAATTTGTGCAGTAGCAGCGATTTGTGCGTTTGTAACAGTGCCGGCTAGCGCGACTTTAACCGTGATAGGCACCGCGACTTATGATGGCACAGACTACAATCTTGTCTGGGATGATGACAACGGCAGCGGCACCGAAGTGGTCTACCTGGATTATGACTATAGTTATGGTGTTGGCATACTTGTTAACCATCCGGACGCAATATCCTGGGCCGACGGTCTGGGTGCGACTTTAACTATCAACTTGCTGCCCGGACACTCGGTCACCTGGTCAGGCGACTGGCGACTCCCGGCGGTGAATGCGAGCATTGAGCTTGGGGACCTCGATAATGCTGAGTGTCCAGACGCCTACACCCTCATGGATGCCTGGCCTGCTCCCGCGTTTAACAGGTTCTGGGTAGGCATGTCAGCGACCGGCCAGATATACCAACAGCCTGAGAATTGTGGCTCAGGCGGCACCATACTTCAGCACGACAACCCCAACGACTACGATAATGGAGCTATCGCCGTTCGTAGCGCCAGCGAGGTGATTACAGAGCCGGGGGCAATAATAAAATTTGAATCAGCGGATTCGGGTGACCTTGAAACTGTCACTCCGGCTGAGATTACCGTTCTTCTGGCGAATCCTGAACAAGGCCAGACTTACACCGTGGACTACGCCATCACTGGCGGATCGGCCACCGGTTGCGGCGTGGATTACCATTCACTGTTCAGTCCCTGCTATCTGCTCGACCTGCGGGCCCTTGCCCAGAACTGGCTCTGGACCGGCCCCGGCTTCAATCGCGCCGACTTCGTAACCGACGGCAAGGTCGATGGCTTTGACTTCTCCTTCTTTGCAAACCAATGGCAGGTGGAAAAGGGAACACTAATCTTTCTGCCGGGCCAGACCAGCAAGACCAGCAACATCAATATTATGGATGATGACGAGCAGGAATCGAACGAGACCATCGAGATTACCCTGTCAAATCCCACTGGTCCCGATGTGAGGCTCGGCACAATAACCCAACACACATATACCATCATCGATCCGAATGCCCTGCACCTGAAGGTCGACTTCGCGATGGTGCACTGTCCCGATACGGGCACCATAAGACCTGAGACTGCAAAGGCTGGCTGGTGGCACTGGGCTGCACCCGGCTGGGCCGACATGTATGCGCACGACCTGCGCTGGGAAGACGGCGGCGATACCAAGCCCACGGATTCGGGCATCGACGGCTCGGGAGTTCATGCCGCGGTGACTCTAATCCTCGAAGGCGACCTGGGCTTGAAGGCGAGCGGGTTAACGGGCGCATTGGGAGGCGGCGTTTGTCCGACCGATTCGACGGTTCACGAGCCTATATGCAATACGTGGTTGCAGTGCGTCGACTGGCCCGAATTCGAATGGGGCTCCATCCAGCTTGTGTTCCACGATTTGCCGGCAGGCGAATACGAACTCTATAGTTACCACAACCATTTCGGCTGCTATAGAGGAGACGAGGGGGAATATACCCCGGTGACCTGTGACTGCTTGTGTAATCCTGCACCGCCGATGCCTGAAATCAGGGCCATGTCCTGCAAGGAGGCAAGAGAGCTGCCCTATCAGGCAACGGACCCTTGGAGTAAACTCTTCCCAGGGATCGATTGGACCACCGGCCCCTGGCCCGAAGGCGTCACCTCAATCCAGGAAGCATACAATGTTCAGCCCCAGCAGGTGACTACTGACGCCGAGCTTGTTCCCTCCCTCATAAAGTTCTCGACCGATGGCTCTCCCGTGCTAATTCTGTACAAGGCCGGCTGCTGTGAGCCTGACCCTGTTCGTCCCACACGTGTCGGCGGCCGCGGCATCCTCAACGCCTTTGAAATCAGGAAAATTAACTAAGAGCCTCTAACAAAATGAATCGTCGCAACGAAAGCGAGCGTTTTTTCGTCCGGCAAGAAAGGCGAAACAGGCAATACCAGGGTATTGTCGATGCAGCCTGACGCCGTCCGGACGGAAAATAAGCCGCTTGAACGCAGAGTCATTTTGTTATAGGTGTAATGCTTCAGTCGGAATTGGACATTTCCTGAATTTGAGTTAGTATGTAAATCAAAGAAAGGAAATGGACACGGCAAACAAACCGGACAATACATACTTTATCTTTTCTTCTAAGTTCAAGTGGAATATTCATTTTGACATTCTTAGTGCCTCCTGGTTCTTCGAAACCAATATTTATTTTACGGACGGGTTGTTGTCTGCATCCGCCTTTTTCTCAAGCTCGGTCATCGCCTCGGCGTAGCGTCTGCCGAGCGTCTTCATTTCTTCAGGCCCGAAATGTGCTTTGCCGTCGAATGTGTTGAGACCTTCGCTGCCGGCGAAGCCTGTGAACGGGACTTCGCTGGGCAGTCTGGCCAGTTGCGGGTTAATGATTTTTCCAAGCGGTAACGTTTCACTTTCGTGGATACCGCCTGCGACAAAAAACATGTTCTCGTCGCCGAGGTCTTTACGCATTTGAGCTATCAGCTTCTTGAGCTTGCCGAGATATTCGGTATCGTCCTTATTGCCCTCGCCCTGGTGCCATAGTACGCCTTTGAAAACACCTGTAGCCCGAGCAGTCTTGACCCTCTTTATCGCCTGGTCATAATACATGGTTCCCGGCATCCACTTCTCGATAGCCGTCGCGCCGCGTGCGTTGCAGATAAGCCCTATCGAAACGTTCGGATTATTTTTCCGCATCGTCTTTGCGAACATATAGCCCGGGTTCAGCCGCTGATTCGATGTATTGCTTATTATCGTGGAATAACGATTCAGCGGGTTCGAAGCAGGCAGCCACCGGTTCTCCCGGTCGAGCATGAAACAGCCTTCCATGGGCCCCTTGTCCTCGTTCGGTATTGCCGCTCGGCCGGCCATATTCGATTGACCTATAAGAAGGTATATGTGCAGCTTCTCGCGCGGTCCGGAATATTGATTCGCCAGCATCTCGGCAGTCACATCGCTGGGTGGGGCCAACTCCTTCCAGAGCTTATCTATAACAGCCCGGTCGTAACTCAAAACATCCACGGGAATTATACTCTTAACACCGCCCTGCCATTGCCAGTAAAGACGCAGTTTCGCCATACCCCTGTTGGTAGTGAAATGTAGTGTCACCGGTGACTTTTTACCTTTTTCCATAACGCTCGTGCCCGAACGCGCACCTTTACGATTGAGTCCGTCGATGACAACTGCATCGCCGATGGTCAGCCGCAGCCCGTCGTTTACCTCGGCTGAAAACGTCACCTCGCCGTCCGAAGGCGCCTCGATGAATCCGCTCCACCTTGCCGCCCAGTCATTGCCGCGCTCGGCGCCCCAGTCGTTATCAAGGCTTGTCAGAATATCCAGCTCGTCGCACCTCTTAAACTCATCATCGTTAAAGGTAAGACCTGCCAGGCCGCTCTCGAATCCGACCTGTCCGAAGTTGGAATATCTCTGACCGCCGCAGCCGAAAAACATGACAGAGACAATGAGCAAAACCAACAGAAAAATACTATTGCGGCTCATAATTGCTTCCTTCCTTCCTTTCTTAATTCCAATTCCGTCGGTGCTGAAAATTAAACACACCTGTATGTACTCTTAATCCATTTGACGTTCGATACGCATAAATTTATGCACTACCCGGGGTTTCTCGTTTATCCCTGCCCAGAGGTGTTTCTGAGACTCGTTCATTTATGGTTATATCATAGTTGCGGCAGTGAATTATGCGAGGTATATTACGTTCGCGTGAACAGGTTGGATTGATGGTTTTTGTTTGGTAGATGATATGAAGAATCGAGCGACGAGAAGAGAATTTCTCAAAATGGCGAGGGCGACGTGCTGGTCGTTTACGAAGGCGGCGATAACACGTATCCCGACCCGGCCAGGCCCGAGCGTGAAGGACACAAAGGAATTCTGAACGCCTTTGAAATCAGGAAAATTAATTGAGAGCCTCTAACAAAATGAATCGTCGCAACGAAAGCGAGCGTTTTTTCGTCCGGCAAGAAAGGCGAAACAGGCAATACCAAGGTTTTGCCAAAATGGTGGGGAAAAGCGGTTTTTGGACGTACATGCTCGACTTTTTGGCGGTTTTTTCGGCACGGTACGCTGAACCTGCTGGAATTATCTTGAAATTGAGATGAAAGTTTTGTATTATGGGACTTGGATTGTACGGGAGTGCTTCAAAAAGAGTGTCAAATCGTGCAGGAGCGATTTTATGAAGACAAATGGGAAATATGAAATATTGCTGTTGTTATTGATTTGTTTGGCGGGATTTGCGGCAGTTGCCGAAGAC
>JAUWKC010000156.1 GCA_030607345.1 Planctomycetota bacterium
GGAGCAAGCCCCGTTTGACGCGGTCATAGTAACTGCCGCAGCCGGTTTTGTCCCGCCGCCGCTGCTGCAGCAGCTAAAACCAGGCGGACGAATGATACTGCCGCTCGGCAGCCCCTACGGTATCCAGACGCTTGTGCTGGTCACCAAGGACAGCGACGGCACTATTCGCAGCAAGAGGGTCCTGCCGGTGCGATTTGTTCCTATGACCGGCAAGGTAACAGAACGATAGGGCCTGACAACAACAACGATTGTTTTCAAGCGGCGTTTGTTATTGCGTTCTTTTGCTATGGTTTTTCTCATCGCCACTTTTATGATTTCTGCCGCGGCGCTCGGGCTGGAGCTTGTTCTGGTTCGCGCACTGTCGGTCGGGCATTGGCATCATTTCTCGTACCTGGTAATCAGCACGGCACTTCTCGGTTTTGGCGCCGGCGGGACCATTGTCGCCATAGGCAGTGCGTTTTTTACAAGGCACTGCCGTAAGGCGTTGTGGCTATTCGCCCTGGCATTTGGCGTGGGCGCACCAATTGTTTTTTCAATCGCCCAGAAGGTCCCTTTCGATGAACTGCAGTTGATATGGGACCGCCGACAGATTCTTTACCTGTTGGCTTATTACCTGCTGTTTTTCGTGCCGTTTCTTTGTGCGGGCAGCTTTATAGCGCTGGCATTTACCGCCTTTGGCGCCAAGGCCCACCGCCTGTACTTCTATAATATGGCGGGTTCCGCCCTGGGAGCGGCCGGGGTCGTCGCTCTGCTGTACGGTGGTTCGCCCGAATCCGTCCTTGTGGTGACAAGCCTTATGGGGTTTGTCTCGGCTGCCATCGCCGCCTGTGCGGTGTCGCGCCGGGCATTCGTTGCGACAGTCGCCGCTGCTGTCATCTGTGTATGGAGCTTTTGCCCGGCTGGACCATTTGCGCTGAAGGTTGATATCTCGCAGCACAAGTCGCTGGTGTATTACACAAATCTGCCGGCAGCGGAAACTCTCGCGGTTCGCTACAGTCCGCTGGCCCGGCTGGATTGTGTCCAGGCCCCAGCCATAAGGCTCTTTCCGGGGCTGAGTTTCTCCTATCAGGGCGAACTGCCCAGGCAAATGCTGATAATCAGTGATGCCGACGCCACTTCGGCCATCAATAATTTCAAACAGCTAAAGGACCTGGATTGCTATGACTATACGACCTCGGCGCTGGGGTACCATTTGTTGAACAGCCCGGAAGTCTGCATTATCGGCGCCGGAGGCGGAAGTGACGTTGCCCAGGCCCTGAGCCTGGGAGCAGGTAGCGTTACCGCGGTGGAAATGAACCGGCAGATAGTTGACCTGGTTCGCAGCGATTTCAACGACTTTGCCTGCGGCCTGTATCGAAGAGACGACGTGGAGATTGTAACGGCTGAGGGTCGAAACTTTCTGGAAACTACATCCAGGCTCTTTGACATTATCAGTATTTCACTGCTCGATTCTTTCAGCGCTTCAGCGGCGGGGCTTTACGCTCTTAATGAAAGTCATCTCTATACGGTCGAAGCCGTGAGCCAGGCCCTTGCAAAGCTCCGGCCGAACGGCCTGTTGAGTGTCACCCGCGTCCTTAAGACGCCGGCACGGGACAGTCTGAAAATGCTCGCTACGGCAGCCGAGGTGCTGCGCTCCCAAAGGGGCGTTACAGACCCCGCCAAACACGTGATAATGCTCCGCAGTTGGGCAACCGCCACCATCATAGTTTCGCCGCAGCCGTTCTCCGCAGCGCAGATTGACAAGGCCCGGCGGTTCGCAAGGCAGCGCTCGTTCGACCTTGTGCATCTGCCTGGTATTGAGCCGGACCAGGTCAACCAATTCCACGTCCTCGAAGAAGGCCCGATTTATTACCGCAGCGCTCAGCAGATACTCTCGGTCGATTATCAAGAATTTTACGACGATTACCCCTACGATATTCGCCCGGCCACCGACGACAGGCCCTATTTTTTTGACTTCTTCAAATGGAAATCCGTCCCGCATATGATGCGGACACTGGGGCGAAACTGGCTCATCTTTACGGAGTGGGGCTATCTGGTTCTTCTGGCGACACTGCTGCAGGCGGCCCTGGCCGGTACCTTGCTCGTTCTGCTGCCGCTGTGGTTCGCAAAACCAATCGGGCGCATTCGCGCAGGCAAAGCTCCGACGCTTTTCTATTTTCTTCTGCTCGGTTTTGCATATATGTTCCTGGAGATGGGCTTCATCCAGAAGATGACGCTGCTTATTGGATATCCCGTGTACGGCGTTGCGGTGACACTTGTCGGCTTTTTGCTGTTTTCCGGCCTGGGCGCTCTGGCTGCCGAGCGAGCTGAGCCGGTCCTCTCTCGTGTCGCAGTCAGGGCATCGTCTCTGGTTCGCGCAGCGGTGTTGGCCATTATCATTGTCGGGGCTGCTGAAATATTGCTGATGCGACTGGGCTTTGAATGGCTAATCGGCTTTCCACTTGCAGCTCGTATTGTGCTGGGGTTGCTAATAACAGGGCTTCCGGCGTTCTTTATGGGGATGCCTTTACCAACGGTTTTGAAGCAGCTTCATATACACACTCGGCCGCTTGTACCCTGGGCCTGGGCTGTCAACGGGTTTGCCTCGGTAACAGGGGCGGTGCTGGGGACAATCCTGGCAATTTCAGTGGGCTTTACAGCCCTGACCATTATCGCCCTGTTTTGCTATCTCGGCGCCGCACTAATCTCAAACCACGTCTGCGAGGCAATCTCAACTCAATTTAGCAAAATTTAGCAAAAAATCGCCTTTTCGGCAAATTTTTTTGCCTGTCAGCATAAAAAGTGCTTGATTATCGGACAGAACTTACTATAATGAGTGGAGTTCTGGAGATGATTAGCAAACGCGCCAAAGAGAAATGATGGGGTATTTTGTCTCATCATCGTAAGCGGGAATCTCTCTTGGCCGTGTGGATACGATAACGATAGTGCTTTGAAGGAGGAGTATTATGTATAGAAAACTGATGTTTTTAATTTCTTTTGTTGCGCTGCTGGCTCTGGTCAACGTGGTTGTCGCTGATACCTGGGATGGTGATACCTCCAGTGATTGGTGCGATGGGGCGAACTGGGAGGACGGTAGCGTACCTGGGCCGGATGATGACGCACAGCTTAAGGTTACTGGGAATGACCCTCTTCTCCAGGGGCCTGCTTGCGGCGCCGACTTTGGTAAGCTTGTGTGGGACCTTGATTCGTCCGACGCTATCACTCTCGATATAGTCGACGCAGTCGTCAGGTTCAAGGAGAACGAAGAGAGTGGTGAAGGTCTTATGACCATTAACATCAGCGGCACGTCGAATGTTGACTGCTGGGACGACCGAATCCGATGGGGCAACCACGGGCACGGGGTCCTTAATATGAGCGACGATGCAGTCCTTCATATTAATGGTGACCTTAGAGGCGGCGACGAAGACGACGGCGTGTTCGACCTTAATATGAGTGACGGCTTACTTGTTGTTGAGGGCGAAATACTGTGCGGCGACGATGGTAGTGGCGTATTGACCTTCACTGGCGGCGCGGTTGTCTGTGAGAGGTTCACTCTGGCGGCCCGTAAGGGTGGCCAGACCGCCGACATGGTGGTAAGCGGCGACGCTGAGATTTACGTAGGCGGCGGCGACGACCCCGAATTCAGAATTGGCAAGGACTGCAAGGATGATGGTGGCGCCGGTAGTTTGACTATGACCGGTGGCATCCTCAATGCTGGGAAAATCCTGCTTAGCGCAAGCGAAGACTCGTGCGTCGACGTTACCGTGGATATGCAGGGTGGTCTGCTCATTGCCCGCGAAGAGCTTATTGTCGCTGACGACGACGGCGTGGTTACCGTCACTATTAGCGGCGGTGAGATACAGGTCCTTGGCGACGACAGCTTAGAGATCGACGACAACGGTTCGATAGACCTCTGCGGTGGTACGCTCGTTCTCGCCGGCAACAAGGCTGCCGAGATAGCCGAGCTTGTCTGTGTAGACGGCAAGATCACCGGTTACGGCATCCCGGCGGGTGTGGTCATTGACTACGACAACCTGAATCCCGGCAAGACCACCGTCTACGGCGTGGGTGTTGACTCAAGGCAGGCCTACTGTCCGGAGCCTGCCAACGGTGCCGACAAGGTGCGGCCGACCGGCGTGTGGTTGAGGTGGGTTCCCGGCTCAGGTGTTGGCCGCATCGGCGGACACAGGGTGTACTTCGGCACGGACGAGGAAGCACTTGGGGCTGCTACGATGCCCGACGACGAATACATGGGCCAGACCCGAAGCAACGCGCCTGAGTACTATGTGGGCGACCTGCTGCTGTGGGTGGACTACTTCTGGAGAATCGATGAAGTCAACGAGGACTTCACCGTCACCAAGGGCATGGTCTGGAAATTTACCACCGGCTGTGAACTAATCCCGGGGGATGTCAACCGAGACTGCATCGTAGACTTCAAAGACTACGCAAAGATTGCAGAAACCTGGCAGAAGAAGCAGCTCTGGCCACCGCAAGAATAAATACTCCCGGCGGAAGGCGAGCGTTTAGATCAGCCGCTGGCATAAAGCGGGCAATTCTGGTACTGTGCATGTTCCGATGATACAGGGTGCAAATGATGTGGGGTATCCAAAATGCAATCTAAAGGACCTGATGACGAGAACAGGTTTTCAAGACGCACTTTTATCCGCGAGGCTTCATTAGTCGGCGCCGGGACGTTAGCTGCGGTATTAGCCAAAGACCCACTCGTGCTGGCAGCAGAGAACAAATCCGCCGCCAAACCGAAGGTCCTCAACTACAACCCGAAGATGGGCTATCGCCGGCTGGGCAGGACCGGCCTGATGATTTCAGAAGTGGCCCTCGGCGGGCACTGGAAGGA
>JAUWKC010000301.1 GCA_030607345.1 Planctomycetota bacterium
CGATTGTGGTTTCGAGGCTGTTCGCGCAGGCAGCAGTCTTGAGACAGCCGACCATATCGGCGCTTCCGTCGGAGGACTGCTCGCAAGTCTTGCGCTCGTGCCTGTGCTTGGAACAAAGGCATCGCTGTTTGTATTTGCCCTGCTTATTTTAGCCAATGTGCCACCCGCTCTCGTCAAGGCATACAGACCGGCAAAGATTCTATCCGCACCGCGGTTGAGCTTTCGACAGGTCGGTTACGCCTTGTTTGGCATTGGGCTGTCGGTGGTATTGTGCTCGAACGTGCTTGCCTGGGCTGGCCGTCGCCTCAGCCCCTCGCTGCCGCAATATGCGGCCCAGTCACTTGCCGGCCAGTTGCAGCTTGAGCGGGTCTCTGCGCATATCGGCGACAGGAACATCAGCTACTTCAAGGCCTACCGAAGCGACCAGGCCGAGGCAAACACCCCGCCAGCCATCCAGAGCGCCGAGCCGGCCGGGTACATCTTCAGTTCCGAGGACCTGGCGCCCGAGATTCGCGGTTTCGGAGGACGAATCAACTTGGCCGTTTTCATCGACGCCGCCGGTGAGCTTGTTGATTTTCACATAATACGCTCCAACGAGACGCCGGCCTATCTGGAGATGCTCGAGAAGTGGCAGGAAAGACTGAAAAAACGCAATCTTCTGCAGCCGGAGCCGTTTGCCGATGTCGATGCAGTCACCGGGGCAACCGTCAGCTCTAAGGCGGTCCTTGCGTCACTTAAATTCTCGGCGCGCACTTTCGCTGCCGGAGTCCTCGGCTGGAACGTGCAAGCTCCAAAAAGCCAAGAGGTACATAAAGCAGGATATCTGCCGGCCCCTGGCGTGGTGTATCTGTTAAGTGCTCTGGTCCTGACTCTGGTAGTCATCTGGCACGGCGGATTCTGGAGCAGGCTTGCTGTTTTGGGCTTTAATCTTGCAGCCGGCGGCATTATTTTGAATGCCCAGTATTCCAGCGAGCAGATAGCCACGGTATTGTCGCTGCATAGTCCGGCGCCGGGCCTGTCGGCGCCTTTTCTGCTGGCCGTTGGAATACCGCTTGTTGTATTGTTCTTCGGCAACGTTTATTGCGGCTACATCTGCCCGTTCGGCGCAGCGCAGGAACTGATTGGATACCTTGTCCCGGCCAGGTTCAAGCGGCAGCTTCCGCGGTCGGAAATGCGAGGTGCAAGATTTATCAAGTATGTTATCCTTTTTGTCCTGCTGATGGGGCTGTTTTTTTCCGGAGATAAAAGGGCACTGTCGGCCGACCCGCTCATTTCAGTTTTCAGCCTGAGCCTTTCGACGCACGAGTTGCAGGTCTGGTTTGCGGCGATAATCGTGATTGTCCTGGTCGGTTCGATTTTTTACACTCGCTTCTGGTGCCGATACCTGTGTCCTGTAGGCGCATTTCTGTCGCTTCTTAACGGGGCGGCTTTGCTGAAACGGTACCTGCCTGCCAAGAAATTCGGCCGGTGCGAATTCGGTGTCACCGCAAAGGACCAGCTTGACTGCATATGCTGCGACAAATGCCGGTATGATGCCGCACCGGCTGTAGAAGAGCAGCTCGAGCAGCGTCCGGCCCGCGCGCCGGCACGACTGCGGGCCCAATGCCTGCTCATCGCGGTGGTTATTGCAGCGGTGTTCGTATCGGCGCTCTCAGTGGGCCGGGTTTTGCACGGTGTTCCGCGCCAGTTCGACCAGCCCGCCGCCTCGGTCGCCGCAGGCGGTCAGCCCAGGGACGTTGATATGCAGCGCGTCCGAACCATGATTCGACAAAACAAATTGTCGGACCGCGAAGCTGAATACTACAAGACGGTTGAGTAGGGCTGCACAATCGCAAGCCGACGGCGCCACTGCGGGGGCTGGCTCATCGGCGAAAATAGTTGATGAGCCAGAAGATAAACGTCAGGACGACGGAAATTATGACGCAGCTTGCTATGGGAAGGTAAATCCGCCAGTTCCTGCCGCCGAAGTTCAGGTCACCGGGCAGCCTGAACAGGCCAGTCCGCCCGAGCAGTACAACCAGCAGCCCCACGAAAGCGATGGTAATACCCGTCAGTATCAGCCACTTACCAAATTGCTGCGGACCAAACTCCATCGTAATACATCGCGTTGGCTATTTACGAGCCTGCAAAAACCCCGTAGTTAGCACGTGTTTTTGGACATAAAAACCCTCGCTTTCTTCGCCTCTCGCGCAGAATTTCCCGCTTCGGAGCTTTGCATTTGTGGGTTTGGTTTTGGGTTTGTTCTTTTTTCGGCTCCAGCGGGGGTTTTTTTCGTAAGTCTTTGTGCAGGCTTGGTTTGCGCTGATTTTGGCGTTTTCGGGGATTGGCTTTGTTTTTTGGCGGGCGAAGGGGTGGTTTGTGTTTGTAAGTGCTTGTTAGAGCTGAGGTTAGGTTCATTAGCAGGGGTTGGGAAATTGGCTTTGTTTTGCATAAAAGGTGGTATTTTGTGCGAAAGGAGGGATGGATGGCAGGCTTCTTTCTGGGGGTCGTGTTCTTCCTGGGCAGCGTCTGCGAGGTGGGATTTTCGGGTAAGAGTGAGCCTTTGAAGCTCGAGCATTGTTCTGTAGAGGCTGTGCTCTATTCGCCTTTCATACAATAAGAGGTGTTCGAGGACCCTTTGATTTGAGAAGTCCTTGAGGGCCATTCGTCC
>JAUWKC010000242.1 GCA_030607345.1 Planctomycetota bacterium
TCAGGCAGGTACGGACAAGCGAAATCACACCGGAGTCCTGAAGATGAAAAAGGGATTTTCGATTGTCGAACTGATGATAGTGGTTGCGATTCTCGGCATCCTGGCGGCAATCGCTGTGCCTGAATTTCAGTCTCACACGACGGACGCCAAATCGGTGGCGGCCAAGACGAACCTTCATGCGCTGCGAGCAACTGCGGAACTTTATGCTGCGCAGCATGGTGACATTGGTCCGGGTTATCCGGCAGACGACGCATCCCAGACTGCGGGCTGGACGACGTTCTGGGCGCAAATGGTGCGTGACGGCAAGTACCTTCAGGGTCTCCCGAAGAACCCCTTTAACAAGAAGCAAACGATTTTGATGGTCCAAAATGGCGAGAGTATGCCTTCGGCAGCTACCGGGTCACACGGTTGGGTTTACAAGCCGGCGACGAAGGATTTCAGACTCGACTGGCCTGGGACGGATTCAAAAGGGATGCGCTATTTCGACTATTAGTCGGCTTGTTCAGTCGGAGTACACCTTAGACGGGTCGGTCTCTATCTTTGTGAAGAGCAGCTTCTCGGGTGGAGGTATACTTGTTCCTGAACCAGTGACTTCGGTTTCATTTTTCCAGGTCGCCCGCCAGGTTTTTCCGTCCTGCGAGACGGGTCCGGTGAGGTGGTCGCGGAAGCTGCCTTCCATTTTGCCGTTCGGGAATTCGATTTCGTAGTGCTCTATTATGATGGTGACGGTTAATTCGCGGGTTTCGGGCTTATAAACGGCATTGCAGGGGCCGAGGAAATAGGTGGCCTCTGCGTTGTTTCTCCACGGTTCGACGAGTCCACCTTCGGCCACATCGAAGTCGGCGCCGATGAAGTGCCTCATTTTGGAGATTCGTCCGTCGGCCTCGAAAGTGAATATCCACCTGGCGCTGGCGGTATCGGTACTCCAGGAGCCGACAAGGAACGCGGGGAAGTTGTCCTGGACGGCGGTGTGGTTGTTCCGTGAATTGTTTGGCGTCGCGCCGTTGGGATTGCAGCCTGCCGCCGCAACGGCGATTGTCAGCCAGGTCAGTAACGTTAAAGTCCTCGTCATTGCGTTCACCTTTAGGTACTTAGTTTTATTGTATTCTAAGCGTATGCAAGCCTGCGGGCAAGACAAAAATGTGACCAGGTTCAGCCTGTGGCGTTGTCGAGTCTTTGTCCGGCAGTCCGCCGCGGCGGATTACATGCCTTGTCTAATCAGGTTGAACGTAACGTGGTCGCTCGCCGTGTTCGTTTGGGACAAACGCTGCTTCAAGTATGGCCCGTCCTTCAGCGCTGTCGGCCGGTACCCAGTTTTCGTCCTCGACCCCCTTGATAAGCTTATTATGGCCCCATTTCGATGCACCGTAGCCCGGATGTGTTGAGCCGGCGTTGGGGTCGGATGTTTGCAGAAATCCGATAAACCAGTCCGCCTCGGTTGGCTCGGCTGCATAGCTCAACACGTATGCCCTTACGCCTGCCGGTTTGCCGCCGGGCAAGGGGCCTGAAGGTGATTCTATCGGCGCCACAACGCTACCGGCGGCGCTGAAAAGCTTGCCGGTATTGAGGTCGTAAAACCAGACCTGGTCGCCCGGCTCGATGCGTTTGGGGCCTGCCGGCCAAAAGTAAACTACGGCAACTGCCGCCAATACAAGCAGCGAAACCAACGCCACGGCAACAACCAGCATCGGGTTTTCGTTTATTTTTCTCCTGATGGTAAGATTTCGCCACCAGTCCCGCAGACGGTCCAGCTTATCACGAAGCTCGTAACTGAAAAAACTGCCGGAGCCTAAACTCATCTTACTGTTGTCCAAATAATGTGTACGATGCTGCACAGCACATCCGGCGATACATCGTGGCCGGTTCTTACATCCAGGTATTCAGACTGTTTATTATGCGAAACAGGTCCGCGTTATCATCAGAGGCATCATTCGGTCCGATGGTCCATTCGGAAAATTCGACAGTTCGCTCGTCTCTGTAGTGCCAGTATTCACAGTGGGCATCGGCGAAGGACAAGTTGAAACCGCCTGTGTGCCTTGCGGTGATATTTCGGCTGGGCCTTCGGTACCACTGCGGTTGTTGTGCCTGTATATCCTCAACGGGGGAAAAAGAGCCTTCTATCCACCGCGCCCGGCTGTCGGCGTCGACAAAAACCATCTTTTCAGAAGGCCTGATAATACCACTTAATTGGGTGAAAGGATTCACATGGTCATCTTCGCAGGTGCACGTTGTTCCATTCATTGCTCGCGAGAGGCAGTAGCTTCGGACCAGACCGCTGCGTTCGCTCTTGCATTTGTAGGTACCCATCTCGCCGAGGTACTCCCATAAGACGCCCTCCCTGACGGCCTGTTCGGTGCCGCCCGTCACGTTGGTGGGGAGCATTGGCCCGTCGGCGACCCAGTGGTTGCCGGGATTATTCCACTCAGTGTCGCCGGAGTAGAGTCTGCCGCTCCAATCATCTGCATAAAAATACCAGGCGAGCGTAAGGTTCTTGAGATTTGCGCTGCAATGAATACGCCGTGCCTGCTCACGTGCGCGGGCAAGATTCGGCAGCAAGATTGCCATCAGCATAGCGATGATGGATATGACAACAAGAAGCTCCACCAGAGTGAATCCTCTCCGGCGAGTCTTATAAAGCGTGCAGCATTTTATCGGCTCACACTCAGACACGACAACCTCCGGCGCTCTTTGTCCTAAACGGTCAACAAGCAACCAAGAGCTATAATACACGAATTGGATTGGTTATTCAAGAGCCGAAAGACCGCAGAAAGAAATTTTTTTCATCAATCTCCGGGCCGGCGATGACGTTACTGACAGGTTTTGGTCCAGTTGAACACAAGCGGCCTCAAGTCCGCCCTATCAACAATACCGCTGCCGTCGGCGTCACCGTCGATATTGGGTCCCGTTTCGGAGCAGTTTCCCGCCCAGACGGCGTAGTCTTTCATATCGATTTTGCCGTCATCGTTGTAATCTGCCTGGCTGCATTGATAGACGGGCGTGAGCCACTGTTGACAAAATGCAGCTAAATCCTGTCCATTGATTTCGTCGTCGTCAATCAAGTCGGCGCCGCCGGTGGGCGAATTTTCCCGCCATTGTGCCGCCAGAGCGCAATAGTCGCCAAAATCGACAAAGCCATCGCCGTTGGTGTCCGCCGAGCCTGGTTTGGGCCCTGTCTCGCCGAATACGCCGTAGTCCGCTCCGTCCTGGTCGTAACTTTCCCAGGCGGTCGCGAAGTTGCCGTAATTGTCCATAGCCACAGCCGGACACCTCTGGTCTTCGAAGATGTAGGTGTTTAGCCGGAATTGCTCTCCGAGCGTGATGGGGTCTCCTATATGCTCGCCCTGGGCACCGAAACGCTGGCCAAATATGTCAATCATCCTGTTTTCAACCGCCGTCTCACTCTGCCAGAGCACTACGAACTGTCCGTCATCACCCA
>JAUWKC010000069.1 GCA_030607345.1 Planctomycetota bacterium
CCTCGCCGCTGCCAAAGGCTACTTCGAAACATGACCACTACGAGGCTGTAACCGGCGCCGATACGCTGATGACGGCAATGCTGAGACTGTGGGCTGCAAAGACCCACCCCGACCTGAAGCTTCAACTTGTTTATTGCGACCGCTAAATTTGCTTGGGAGATTTCCAAAAGCCCGGCGTCTTACGCAATAAACAACTTATTGCGGCAAGCAAATTATTGATTGACAGGACAAACGACACCTCTTAGTCTCTTACAAGCCTGAATGTGTCTGTCTTACCGGAGGACTTATGAAAGCAGTCGCGCTAACGGGCGTTCGGCAAATGGAGCTGGTTGAGCGGCCGAACCCGGACATTGAAAAAGATGATGATGTTCTGCTCAGAGTCGAGCTGGTGGGTATCTGCGGCTCGGACATGCACTACTACGAAAGAGGCACTATCGGCTCAGAGGCGGTCGAGTATCCTTTTGTCATAGGTCATGAGTGCGCGGCCACCGTCACGGCCGTCGGCAGGGGGGTAAGCCGGGTCAAAGTCGGCGACCGGGTTGCAGTCGAACCCGGCATTGTCTGTGGCAATTGCGACCAGTGCAGAGCGGGCAGAGAGAATACCTGTCGGAATATGAAATTCCTTGGCTGCACCGGACAGATGCCGGGATGTCTGTGTGAGTACATTGTTATGCCTGAGCAGTGCTGTTTTCCGGTCGGCGACAAACTAAGTTTAGCCGAGGCCGTGTTGTGTGAACCGCTGGCCATAGCGGTATATGCCGTCAGACAGGCGGCCCTGTGGCCCGATTCGCACATTGCCATCCTCGGTGCAGGGCCGATAGGTCTTAGCTGCCTGGTAACCGCTGCTGCTGAAGGAGTGAATTCCATCTATGTTACCGATAAGGTCCCCGAAAGAGTTCAGGTCGCACAAAACGCAGCGGCAACCTGGGCCGGCAACCCCGACCGGCAGGATATCGTCAAAGAGATTCTGAAACAGCAGCCGACCGGACTGGACGTCGTTTTCGAATGCGCAGGCCAGCAGGACACAATCGATCAGGCCGTCGAACTGATGAAACCGGGCGGCAAAATCATGCTCATAGGCATCCCCGAAACGGACACAGTCTCTTTTGTTATCGAAAGGATTCGCAGGGAAGAAGTCACCATAGTAAACGTCAGAAGGCAAAACAAGTGCACCCAGGACGCTATCGATTCAGTGGCTTGCGGTAGGAGCAGCGTTGATTTTATGGCGACCCACAAATTCAAACCTGAGCAGACGCAGCAGGCTTTTGATATGGTATCCGGTTACCGCAACGGCGTCGTAAAGGCAATGATTGAAATGCAGGACCAATGAGAAAAGCAAGCATAGTCAGTATCGGCAACGAACTTCTCAGCGGTCAGACAGCAGACACTAATGTTTCATACCTGGGCGGCAGATTAATCTCGGCAGGCCTGCCCGTCGTATCGGCCTACACCGTGCCGGATGATATAGACGCAATCGTACGAGCAGTGAAACTGGCTCTCGACGATTCGGATATAGTCATAGCAACAGGAGGTCTGGGCCCGACCGAGGACGACCTGACGCGCCAGGCAATCGCCAAGCTGCTCGGCGTTGAGCTCGAGCTCAAAGAAGAACTCCTGCAGCAGGTGGAGGAGTTTTTCAAACGCCGGGGTGTGCAAATGAGGCAAAGAAATAGTATTCAGGCCTATATGCCGGCCGGCACAAAACCGCTGGGCAACGACATCGGCACAGCGCCCGGAATCATAGCCAAAGTCGGTCAAAAAACTTTTATAGCTTTGCCCGGCGTGCCCTCCGAAATGAAACAGATGTTTGAGCAGAGGGTCCTCGAACAACTGAAGGATTTTGCAGCCGGCCAGGCGGTTGTCGTTCGAAAACTAAGGTGCTTCGGGGCGGGTGAGTCGAACATAGCTGACTTGCTTGGGGAGACTTTGAAGCGAGACAGAAATCCGCTGATAAATCTCACTGCACAATCGGGAGTTATTACCGTAACCATCAATGCGGCGGCAAGCGGCAGAACTGAAGCACATCAACTGGTCGAAGATGATGACAAGCTGCTGCGCGGAAAACTCGGAGAGCTGGTTTTCGGCGCCGAGGAGGAGACCCTGGCTGAGGTGGTCGGTAAAGAGCTTGCCCGGCGAAAAAAAACCCTCGCCGTGGCCGAATCCTGTACAGGAGGTACACTTGCCGGGTTGATAACCGACATCCCAGGCGCCAGCGGATATTTCACATTCGGTTGGGTCACTTACAGCAACCAGGCCAAAAACAGCCAGCTCGGAGTTCCCAGACAGTTGTTGGACAAATACGGAGCCGTCAGCGAGCAGGTTGCCGAGGCGATGGCCCAAGGCGCAAGAAAAAGGGCCGGCGCCGATATTGCCATCGCTATAACCGGTATAGCCGGACCAGGCGGTGCAAACGAACAGAAACCTGTTGGTTTAGTATATATCAGCGTGGATGAAGACATCGGCTGCGTGACCGAGCGATACATCTTGCCTGGCGAGAGAGGTTCAATTCGGCTTCGAGCTTCACTGACGGCTCTGAATATACTCCGCTTGAAACTGCAGAATTGACTTAGTCGGTTGGAGATGCTATAATGATAGTTGCTTAAATGGATGTTCGACCGGGGTTGATATGGCGAAAAAACGCAGACATTTGGGGGAAATACTCTACAAGGCAGGAGTGGTTGAAAAACGTGCGCTTATCAGCGCTATCAAGACTGCCAAGTCTAATAACAAGCGCCTCGGACAGGTTTTGCTTGATTTGGCCCTTGTGGACGAAGAGACGCTCACAAAGGCTCTGGCCAAGCAGTTCGGCCTGAAGTACATCAATCTCGACCGCACTAATATCCCATCTGAAGCACTCAAACTCGTCCCGGAAGACACCCTCAGAAAACACAACGTTCTGCCGCTTGGAATGAACAACGGCCGGTTGAAACTTATCATCAGTGACCCGTCTGACCTTGATACGATGGATGCGATTCGCTTCCGCCTGAATACGGAACTCGACTGCTATCTCGCCAGTCCTTCCAAGATACGCTCCTATGTTCAGGATACCCTCCAAGGCACAGTCAGCGAAGAAGACGACAGGCTGAAACACAGCATCGATGCCACCGCTGCCGAGCTTGCTGAGTCCGGGCACGAATTGCAGGCAGAAGCGCTCCGCGCACAGGGAGCAGACGCCGGCGGTGATGAGGGTCCGGTTATCAGGCTGGTTAATCTCATAATTGACAACGCCTACTATATGCGGGCCAGTGATATACACGTCGAACCGATGGGGGACCGAGTACGTGTAAGATACCGTGTAGACGGTATCTGCCTGGAAAGAGATAACATCCCCAAAAACATGCAGGCGCCGCTGATTACCCGCCTTAAGATTCTCTCCGGCATGGATATTGCCGAGAGAAGACTTCCGCAGGACGGGCGAATCAAACGCAAAATAGGCGACCAGGATATCGATTTCCGTGTCTCGGCTCTGCCGGGCTACCACGGAGAGAGCGTCGTATTGAGAATCCTGCGTCCCGATGCCGTCAATATAGGTATCCAGTCACTCGGGTTTGAACAGGACGATTACGAGAGATTCCAGCGCATAATCAAGAGACCCAACGGAATCTTTCTGGTTACAGGGCCCACTGGTAGTGGTAAAACAACCACCCTATATGCCGCTCTGCAGGAGCTTAATAAGTCGGATAAGAAAATCATTACCGCAGAAGACCCGGTCGAGTACAACTTCGATGGTATGAACCAATGCCAGGTGAAAGAGGATATCGGTCTGACCTTCGACAAAATCCTGCGAGCAATGCTTCGTCAGGCTCCTAATATAATCCTGGTGGGTGAGATTCGAGACGGTGTTGTTGCCGACACGGCCATTCAGGCAGCACTTACAGGCCACCTGGTATTCAGCACGCTGCACACAAACGACGCCGCAAGTGCCATCACACGTCTGGTTGATATGGGTGTCAAGCCCTTCCTTGTCGCCAGCTCGATACAGGCAATTATGGCCCAAAGGCTTGTACGCGTCATTTGCGAAAAATGCAAGCAGGTCGACGAAAACCCGGACCCCCATTACTTAAGACTACTTGACATCAGCAAGGATGAGGCTAAAAAGCACACCTTTTACAAAGGCGCCGGATGCAGCCAGTGTCAGGACACAGGCTTTAAGGGTCGTATCGCTGCCTTTGAGATGGTCGAGATGAACAACGAACTCAGAGAACTAGCCTTTGCCAAAGCAACTACCAGCGAGTTGAGAAAAGCAGCCAGGGCGAGCGGAATGAGAACACTGATGGAAGATGGAAAAAATAAGATATTCAAGGGTATTACAACACCTGGGGAAGTCGCCAGATTATCACAGACCGAAGAGGTTGTGATGGATTAGTTGAGCCGGAGAAACTATTCAGGACAAGCGAAAATGGCAACAGTTAATATGGACAGATTGCTGCATGCCTGTGTTACACAGGATGCATCCGATATACACCTCGTTGTGGGTCGACCACCTGTCTTAAGAATCGACGGACGGCTGAGGTCTCTCGAAACAAAGGTCCTTGAGCCTGATGACACGATGGCCTTGATGAAAAGTATAACCCCGGAGCGAAATCAACAGGAACTACAGGAAGAAGGCGGTACGGACTTCGGCTTTGCCTTCGGTGACAAAGCGCGCTTCCGTGTGGCCGTGTTTCGCCAAAAAAGCAATATCACCGTTGTGCTGCGTCTCATCCCCACCAAGATTCTGAGCTTTGAGGACATAGGCCTGCCCAAGCTTTGCGCCGCGCTGTGCCGAAGGCCGCGAGGACTCTTCCTGGTTACAGGACCCACGGGAAGCGGAAAGACCACCACCCTTGCCACTATGATAAACTACATCAATGAAAACTTCGACCGCCATATCGTCACGGTTGAGGACCCCATAGAGTACTATCATACGCACAAGAAATCGATTATCAATCAGAGGGAAGTCGGAGTCGACGTGCCGAGTTTCGCCGAAGCCCTCAGACGTGTGCTTCGACAGGACCCCGACGTAATTTTCGTGGGCGAATTGCGGGACCTTGAAACAATAGAAGCTGCCATCAGGGCCGCAGAAACAGGCCACCTGGTCTTCAGCACCCTCCATACGACGAGCGCAGCAGGTACCATTACGAGGATTATCGACGTCTTTCCGGTAAACCAGCAGGACCAGATTCGCACGCAGTTGAGTATTAACCTTATGGCTGTCCTTAGCCAGGCGCTATGTCCGCTGGCAATCGGAAAAGGAAGGATGGCGGCGTACGAATTCATGGTTGTTACGCCCGCGATTGCTAACTTGATACGCGAAAACAAGAGCTATCGAATCGATTCAAGCATCCAAACAGGTAAAAAACTCGGTATGCAACTGCTTGATGAGCACCTGTGGCGACTCTATGACCGCGGAAAGATTACACTGACGGAGATGCTGGATAAAGCGCGTCAACCTGCACCCTTGCAGGATAAGGCCAAGGCCAAGCTGAAAAAACTGCGAGGTGCACAACTGGAGAAGGAAACCGAGGACATAGGACCCATTCTGAGAACCTGAAAAAGCCTCCTGTGCTTTTGCGAAACAGCGCAAGGTGGCAACTTTGCCGCCGGACGCAGGAAACCCTATTCTACCTTCCACGCCGCTTTTAGTGGAATTGTACGTCCCGCCGGCTTGGGCTGTGCAAACGGGGTGTAAGAGCTCTGTAGGCAGTCCTATAAACCAAGTGTCTAAGTTGTAATTTATTTGCACAACAGTTCTTAATGTCGTATAATACAATAGACGTTGACAGGAGATTATTTTAAGGCGCGGTGTAGTGGGAAAGTTAGAAGCAGCAAAAAGCATGCCTCCTATTGAGCAAATGGAGGGAAGAACGCTTGGCAGAGTGCTCATTAAGATGGGTGTCCTGTCGAGAGAAAAAGTCCATGAATGCCTTAGAATCCAGAGACAGCAGCGAGGCGATGTGCAGATAGGGCAGATATTCCTGGACCGGGGACTCGTTGATGAAAAGCAACTGCGTCTGGCTTTGGCCGGGCAGCGTGGGATGGAATACATCGACGTGAGCGGAATCGAAGTAGCTGCGGGAGTAATCGAGAAGGTCCCGGCGCAAATGGCGAGGACCTACCACATTGTCCCTGTTGAGTATAGTGAAAGTGAGAACAAACTGACTGTTGTGCTTGATAATCCGGACAACTTCAGGGCAACCGACGACCTGAGCACGCTGATGGGCTTTAGAGTTGAGGCAAAGATAACGGATACCGAAGCTTTGGAAAAGGCTTTGAGCAAATACTACGAATCGCGCCAGGACGAGAGCATTAACGAGCTTATAAGCGAGATACAAGGCGACAATTTCCTGGCAGAATTCGCAGGCAGAAATGAGAGTATCGACCTGGATGAATTAAAAGAGCTGTCCGAGTCGAATCCCATCAAGAAACTGCTGAATCTTGTGCTGTTACAGGCAATTCGCGACAAGGCCTCCGACATCCATTTTGAACCGTTTGAGAATGAATACAAAATGCGTTACCGAATCGACGGCGTGCTGTACGAGATGGTGCCGCCGCCGAAACATATAGCCACAGCTCTTAGTTCGCGTATAAAGGTTATGGCAAACCTGGACATTGCCGAGAGGCGAATGCCACAGGACGGCAGAATATCGCTGACCGTCCAGGGCAACCCCGTTGACCTGCGTGTCAGCGTTCTGCCGACAATGTTTGGCGAAAGTGTGGTGCTTCGTGTTCTCGACAGAAGCCAGGTCAGCCTGGACCTGGAAAAAGTAGGTCTGCGGCAGAGTCAGCTCAAACTCGTTCGACGGCTCATAAATAAGCCCAACGGCATTTTGATTGTTACAGGTCCGACCGGGTCCGGCAAAACTACCACGCTGTATGCAGCTATGAGAGAGCTCAACAGCGTGGAAAGAAAACTAATCACCACCGAAGACCCGGTTGAATACGATATTGACGGCATCGTCCAGGTTCAAATGAAAGCGGATATCGGGCTGACTTTCGGCAGGTGTCTTCGTTCTATTCTTCGTCAAGACCCGGACATCATATTGGTTGGTGAAGTCCGCGACCTCGAAACTGCCGAGATTGCCGCTCAGGCGTCTCTGACGGGCCATTTGGTCTTCACAACTCTCCACACAAACGATGCTCCCAGTTCGATAGCCAGACTTTTGGACCTCGGTGTCGAGCCGTTTCTGTTGACCGCTACTCTTGAAGGCATTGTCGCCCAAAGGCTGGTCAGGAAAATATGTGAGAAGTGCAAAACGCCTTTTGACCCAACGGAGCTGCAGCTAATGGAACTCGGACTTACCCCGGATGACGTCAAGGGCAAGCAGTTCTTCTATGGCCGGGGTTGTAAAAAGTGCAACAAGACAGGCTATAGGGGCAGAATAGCTCTTTTTGAGGTTATGACGTTCAACGACGAGGTGCGGGACTTGATTATGAATCAGGCCTCGACAGGTCTTCTGCGGGCTGCGGCACAAAAAGGCGGCATGTCCCTGTTGCGTGAAAGCGGCCTTGCTACGATTTACGACGGTGTCACCACTATCGACGAGGTGATAAAGGAAACTACTTCAGAAGGCTAAGATACACCGGCTTTATCGCCGGCCATCAGGAGGTATTTGAAATGCCTGTTTTTCAGTATGAAGCGCTGAACTCTCAGGGCAGCGAAGTAAAGGACAGAATTGACGCTCTAAGCGAGAAAGAAGCGATAAGCAAGATACGCAACCTTGGTTTGTTCCCCACCAAGGTGCGTGCTCGCGGTGCGGCAAAGAAATCTGCTGCAAAGACTGCAGCGGCGACCCGACCGCGGCGTGGCGCCGGCGGCAAAGTCA
>JAUWKC010000088.1 GCA_030607345.1 Planctomycetota bacterium
CGGTTCCCTGACCCTTGCCGTACGATGGCTCAGGCTCGGTAGTTTCTCTCAATGCGGTGGCCACGCCTTGATTGTTCTGGGCTGAATTTCCGAACATTCTTTTAGCCTTTCCTTTGCAGCAGCTTTCACTTAACTGCGTTAAGCCTGCTCCACTTGTTTGGTCCATTCCGGCGAATCAGCAGCCGGCGACGGTCTCGTCAGTTAATTGAGAACTCCTTAGCTTCGTCCTCTTTTGAAGCAGAACCGACCATTGGTGCGAGCACTTTGTCCATTTTTCCAGGATTATTTGAACGTGCAACTGCCTCTTCCCTGTCAAGATGCCCCTGTGAGTACATATCAGCTATGCTGTTATCCATAGTCTGCATACCCATCCTGCGGGAGGTCTCTATGATGTTGGGTATTTCGTAGATACGGTTCTCACGAATGCAGTTTCTCACCGCCGACGTGCACAGCAATATCTCGGTACACGGCACCATACCCGGAACATCTATTCGCCTGAACAGTGTCTGCGAGATGACCGCCTGCAGCGTGTTGGCCAGCATTGTGCGAATCTGGTTCTGCTGGCCGGCAGGGTAAATGTCGATAATACGCTCAATCGTCTGGTAGGCATTGATTGTATGCAATGTGCTGAATACCAGGTGACCCGTCTCGGCCGCTGTGATTGTCGAGCTCGTCGTCTCAAGGTCACGCATCTCGCCTACGAGAATAATGTCCGGGTCCTGCCTCAATACGTGCCTAAGACCTGATGCGAAGTCCGGACAGTCCTCACCGATTTCACGCTGCTCAATCATACACATGTTGTTCTCGAGGGCGTATTCGACCGGGTCTTCGAGTGTGATTATACGTTTACTAACCTTCTCATTTATCAGGCCGACCATCGAAGCCAGAGTAGTACTCTTGCCAGAGCCGGTATGACCGGTAACCAGCACCAGGCCTCGCGGCAGTTCCGCCAGGTCCTTGGCAATCGACGGCAGGTGCAAATCGTCAATCCGAGGAACCTGGTTCGGGATAATTCTGAATGAAATTGCAATCGTGTCACGCTGATAGTGGGCGTTCACGCGGAACCTGTGACCGTCCTCGATGGTTGTTGAAAAATCGAGGTCTTGTTTTTCTTCCAATTTCTTGAACCTGTCCGGCCCAACCATCGAAAGAACCATTTCTTTCGCATTCTCGTTGCTGATGGCGTCGAAATCCGTCAGAATCAGTTCGGTGTTCTTTCGCAGAACCGGGGGCATGCCGACGTTGATATGGACGTCACTTGCTTCTCTGTCTATGGCCTGGGCCAGGATTGATTTTATGTCCACCATTTTATGGTCTCCTTCTATAAAGCATTGTTTTGGTTATGTTACTGGCCAACGTTTTCGACAAATACTTCCTCTTCCTTCTTTCCGTACACCTCGGTGACACGCAGCACTTCTTCTATTGTCGTCAGGCCCTGCTTGACTTTCTTAATGCCGTCATCGAACAGGCTCGAAGCTCCGGACTCATGGAAAACACGACGCATATTACTGACCGACGGGTCCTGGTTAATGGTATCAGTAACTTTTTCATCAATAACCAGCAGTTCATAAATTCCCACTCTGCCCACATAGCCGGAACCTCGACAGCTATCACAACCGGCGCCGTGGAGCAGCTCCTCCGGCTTGACTCCCGCACGTTCGGCATACTTTTGCATGTTCTCAGGAATCTGGTAAGGCTCTGTGCACTTGGGGCAGATTTTCCTGACAAGCCGCTGGGCAAGCACCGCGTTGAGCGATGCCGCTATCAGGTAAGGCTCGATACCGATATTGACCAGTCTCGTTATGCTGCTCGCGGCGTCGTTCGTGTGCAGTGTCGAGAGGACCAGGTGCCCCGTCAATGCCGCCTGAACGGCTATACGTGCGGTCTCGTTGTCACGAATCTCACCAATCATTATGACATCGGGGTCCTGACGCAGCAAAGACCGCAACGCCGAGGCAAACGTCATCCCTATCTTTTCACTGACCTGGACCTGGTTGCAAAAGTCCAGTTCGTATTCGACCGGGTCCTCAACGGTTGACACGTTGAACTTTTCACCGTCCATCTGACACAGCGACGAATACAGCGTGGTGCTCTTGCCGGAGCCGGTGGGGCCCGTCACGAGCAGTATCCCGTGAGGCAGTTTCACCTGCTCACCGAAAGTCTTCAGTGCATCGGGTTCCATTCCCAGGTGCTCCAGGCCTCGGATAATGGATTGACTGTCCAGCACCCTGATAACGACTTTTTCGCCGTGATTTGTCGGCAGCGTTGAGACCCTCAAATCGATGCCTCTGCCGGCGACACGAACGGAAATTTTACCGTCCTGCGGCAGGCGACGCTCGGAAATGTCCAGATTCGACATTATCTTGATTCGGCTGACAATCGCAGGATGCATCTTCAGCGGCGACTGTTTCGTTTCAAAAAGCACACCGTCTATTCGGTACCTTATCTTGGTGAACTTATCCCTCGGTTCGATATGGATGTCACTGGCGCCTTCGTGTATGGCATTGCTGATAAGGTAATTGACGAATTTAATAACGGGCGACTGGCCCGCCATCTTTTCAAGGTCTTCCGTTTCTTCCTGTTTGTCCTGAACGACTTCCACATCGGTCATATCGCTGATAATATCATCCAGGCTGCCGTCCACCGGTTCTCCTTCATTAAGGGCCTCGCAGACGGCTTCTATGTCTTCCTGGCGGCAGACCACCGGCCGCAGCTCCATGCCGGTTTGTCTTTTTACATCCTCCATTGCGAAGACGTTAGTCGGTTCGGAAGTCGCCACCACCAGCGTGCCCTCTTCCATTGCGATGGGGCAGATGGAGCTGCTTCTTATGAAGTCAATATCCAGTTTCTCAAAGGCTTCCTTGTCAACGTCCTGTGCCGTTACGTGTCGAAACTCAAGGCCGCACAGCTCGGCCTTTGCCGTCAAGACGTCTTCCGCGCTGCACATATCTGCTTTCAGCAGCAGAACCGCGGCATCCGAGCCGGGCCTTGAAGACTGCTCCTGCCGAATTTCTGCCTCCTGCTCAGTGCTGATTTTGCCCAGCTCCAGCAGAACGTCCGCGACGTCACGAACGTGCGACTCGCTTGTTTCTTCCGGAACGTAAAGCTCACTCAGACCGGCTATAGTCTCGTCTTCAGAGAAGCTATCTGTCGACGGCTCCGCTGCAACGAGCTCCTCACGGTCCTCTTGAGGCTCCGACCGCTGTTCTGTCTTTTCAAATCCAAATTTCAGTTTCATTCTGCTAACTTCAATATTATTTCCACTTTGTCGGTTTGGCTTTGACCACTTTCGAGCTTAACGAAACTCTCGCCGATGTGGGCGACCTTAAAGTCCTTTATCGTATCCCCCTCGTAGAGCATCCTGTCGTCAATCATACAGCAATTGCCCTGTTCGGACCGAATAATGCTCACCAGGGACAGCTCCTTCGCCTGCTGTTTCAGCATTTGCCTTCGCATAAGAGCAGCATCAATCGACTCGTCTTCTTGTCCACTGCCGGCGGTTCCGTCGGCCCGGCCCAAAAACAGGTCACGCTCGAACGGATTCTTGACCAGCTCGTTTACCTTTATCTGCTGGATATTGGAAAACTCGTAGAATTTCTGAACTATTCCATCCATTCGGTCGAAGATTTCGGTCTTGATTCCTGTAAGGCGGGTCAACGCCGCTTCAATCTGAGCTTCTGCGGTTTCGGCAACTGCCGCCTGGGCCTGTTGCGGCGTTGCCTTTTTTATCATGAACAAAAGGCATAACAGACCTGCGCCAAAGATGACTGCCAGGACGTACGTGGTCCTGCGCAGCTTCCTGGCCCTTGTACCCGTAGTAAGGTATTCCTGCTCCTCTGTCCGGCCGCTTCTGTCTGAGGCAGTCGGTTCCTGCATCGACGAGCCTGCCGGTCCCTGTTCTTTCATAAAAGACAACATAACTTATCTCCAATCGAATGCAAAAAGCTCTCAATTACCCCTGCGCTATCCGGACATCTCTGTTTGTTCGCATTCGCCTTTTTCAGCTCGGTTTGTTCTGGAAAAATATACTCACTATGAAATCAGTTGATATCTGACCTTCGTGATGGCTTTGTTTCTTTAGCTCAAGCTCGCGAATTTTCATTATTCGGGGAAGCTTCTCCAACTCCAGAAGAAACGAGTAAAACGATGTGAAATTGCCAACGAGCTCCATTTTCAGCGGCTGTTCGACGTATCCGCTGTTGTTTTTCTTCTTGAGGGTTCTTATTGTTTTGGGTTTCAGACCCTGTTTTTCCGAAATTACGGTTACATCCCGCAGAACCTGGTCAATCTCACTTGTGGACGGCACTTTACTTTCAAAAAACTTGATTGCCTCCTGCAGTTCCTCGAGCTGCTTGCTCAGGCCCTCCGCCGCGGAAGTCGCATCCTCGAAGTCGGCCAATTTTGCCAGCTTTGCCTCCACCTGAGTTCTTTTCTCAGCCAGGCTCTTATTGGCGGGCTTAATCATAAATTGATACGCAATGCAGGCTACGCCCACAAGCAATACGAAAAACACGACCTTTCTTAAAGCGCTTGTCATGGTTCTACCCTCTTACTAAATGACGTTTTGTTGCTCTTCGCCGCTCTTGCTTGTTAAAACTTGCATGTTGTGTTCACGGCCCTGAGCCTGATTTCCTCAATCTCTTGCTTTGTCAGTTGCACATCTTTGGCAATCATTGCCTTGAGTTTGAATCTTCTGTAAACCGCATCATCAATCTGGTGCTCCTTCGACTCCACCAGTGAGACATTGTCCAACAGGGATGAACTGCTCAGTGACTGAATATATGTTGCGACCTGGCGGTCACTCGGAGCAAGCCCTTCTATATCGATGTGCGTCTCCAACAGTTTTTCACGTGACACCGTTGCCTGGGCAAGTGCTTTGCCGGCTTGTGCCTTTTTGTATTTGCTGGTGTTAACAGGCGAGGTTTTCCTCTTGGGCTCTGTTTGGAAAAGCTTCAGTCTCAGCAGCGATACACCCGATGGCAGGTTGTTTGTCACCGAGGCCAGCAGAACGCTTCTGGGAACCGCCTCAATCAGCTCCGCGGTTGTAAGTGCCGTTTTCATCATAGCCCTGCGCTTTGTCTGGAGCTGCTCGAATTGTTTTATCGCCTCCTGGGCCTCGGCTAATTTTGCGTTCACAAGCTGCTCTTTCGTCCTGAGAGCTCGCTGCCGCACCTTTATTACGACAAACGAACCGCCCAGCACCGCCATTACGATGACAAAAAGAACGAGATACATCATGTTGGTCCTGCGTGATTCGTTGTTCTGAACATAATCATCAGGAACAAAGTTTATATTAGCCATTTTTCTTACCCCATAAGACCTTCGGCTTTTGTTATCTGACTTCTTCCGATTCCATTCGCCGCCGCCTGGCCCGTACCAGGCTGTTTGCTTCGCTCCCTCGTGTTTCCTTTAGACCAGGCTCAGCCCGAAGGCAGTTGCCCAATTGGCGTCGGACTCTCTTCTGTCTATCTGCGCCTTCGATGGGTCCGGTATCTGTACAGCCACAAGACAGTCTCCTATTTGGGCCGGCATCTCCAGTTGTTTTGCTATTTGCCCGCATGTCTCTTTGCTCAGCGACTGGCCCGAAAGAAAAATCAGCCTCTCCAGGTGCGCCTCTTTGTACATCGAACAGAATTGCCGTCTGCACGCCGTCAGCTCCACTGCCAGTCTTGTCACCATTTCCTCGTCATCAAGATGTTGCGTCCCTATCGGTATCGTACGAGCAAAGAGCAGGTTCTCATGCCGGCACACAACAACGTTGGTCCGTCTGCTGTCTGTCTCCAGCAGCATCACGACCGCGTCAAGGTCGGCCTTGCGCCTGCCGAAGAACCTGGTATAGCTCGTTGTCAGCGCTGTCGGCCAGACACAGATAGACTTAATCTCCAGGTTCGCGTTCTCGTATATCGCCAGGTGCCTGTTAACGACCTTGTTATCGACCGCCAGCACAACCGCGTTATTCTCCTCGGCAGCAATGTATTTTATCATCGCATCCGCCGCTTCGAACGGCAGCTTCTGTTTTGTTTTTGCAAGGATTACTTCCCGCATCTTACTTTTGTCCGCTGAGCTTTCGTTGCCGGGCCTTTTTATGTGGTCGATGAATACTTCACTCGCCGGTATCGAAGCGACCACCTCGCTGCCGTGAAACCTCCCGTTGCAAATCGACTCACGTATGGCTTCGATAGCCCATCTCTGCCAGATGCCCGTTCCACTCTTAACTTCGTCCGGTCGATTCTTGACGGCCCCCGCCAGCAGTGTCACCCCATCGCCGTTATCGCTGAGTTGCGCCATCCTCACACTATCATCGCTGATGTCAATTCCAATCGGGCCACAACCCTTGATATGTCCCAGAAGCCCAACCGTTGAACATTCGTGGTTCTTGAAAAACCAGACCATATCGATACTCTCTCAGTGCCGATTAGCCGACAAACTTTCCACTGCCAAAGCCGTCTTCCGTACCCAAATAATCGTTCCAACTCGATGCCTGCATTAGGTTTAATCAGGCTTTTCAAGCGATGCCCGACGGGCCTAATACCAAGTAAAATATATGAAACACAACCAGCCTAAGCCAAACGCAGAAGCCCGCCTTGCCAATTGGTTTTTTCCGCCCAGCCGGTCCAAAGCCGTCCCCGCCCTTGCTTCCTATAAAAACTACCGTTGCGGACGCTGTCCGAATGCAGCCGCGACAGGAGATTTCATTTGTGCAGATATAATGGGCCGACGCGAATTAAAAAAATTTCGAATATCGCACCTCTACCGCCGCGGCCGTGCTCCAGTCCCCGCCGAATCTGCAAACCTCCTCCGCAGAAATTCTCCCCGAGTACCGCACCGGAAAATCTTATAGGACGGGTTCTTCAGGCCGATAATTGCTACTCAGCTTTGAGTTGCCGTTTCATCAAATCGTTGATTGCCGCCGAGACGCCCTTGTGCTCGAACAGCACTTCGTAAACCGCTTGCGTAATCGGAACTTCAATACCCCGCTGCCGCGCCAGTTCGCACACCGACCTGCACGTCGCAACGCCTTCGATAACAGAGTCCGTAGC
>JAUWKC010000079.1 GCA_030607345.1 Planctomycetota bacterium
TACTATCTTCTGCTCTCCTGTTCTCCTGTCTCCTTTGGCCTGGTCTACTATCTACTTTCTACTTGCTTCTCCCCCGTTGAAGGCGTATGCGCGCACAAAACAACAACTTTTATGCAAAACAAAGCCAATTTGCCAACCCCTGCTAATGAACCTAACCTCAGCTCTAACAAGCACTTACGAACACAAATCACCTCTGGAGGCGCAAAAAAACAAAGCCAATCCCCCAAAACGCCAAAATCAGCGCAAACCAAGTCTGCGCAAAGGATTACGAAAAAACCCCCCGCTGGAGCCGAAAAAAACCAAACCCAACCTCAAACCCAATCCAAACCCAATTTCAAACCCGCCCCTTGTCTCGGGCCTTAAAACGTTTATGTCGATTGACCTCCCGAATCCGGGCTAAGCCTTGATTTGCCAAC
The DNA here is from genome assembly GCA_030607345.1 of Planctomycetota bacterium. Next base: position 417 of record JAUWKC010000079.1, read on the forward strand.
CGTAGCGTGTATACTTGGCCCGGCTCGAAAATAGGAGAACGAAAGTGAAATTTACAAAAATGCACGGCCTCGGAAATGATTACATTTACGTCAATTGCTTCGACCAGAAGGTCAGGAACCCTGCAAAGCTCGCCACGCTTGTAAGCGACCGGCATTTCGGCGTCGGCGCCGACGGGCTCATCCTAATTAGCCGTTCCAGAAAAGCCAACGTCAAAATGCGCATCTTCAACGCCGACGGCTCCGAAGCCGAGATGTGCGGAAACGGAATCCGATGCGTCGCAAAATACGCCTGCGAGCATAACCTCGCAAAAGTCGGCTCCCCCTTTGAAATCGACGGCAAGAAAGCGTTGCCGGCCTCCCTCAAAATAGAAACTGCAAAAGGCGTTCTGTCCGTAGGTCTTTTCATAAATAAGAACAAGCGTGTCGAAACCGTCTGCGTCAACATGGGCTCGCCCGTCGTCGAAGCAAAACGCGTCGGCGTAAATCTACCCGTCAAAAAAGTCATCGACCAGCCTATGCAGTTTCAAAGCCGGGCCTTTAGTATGACCTGCGTCTCTATGGGCAACCCACACGCCGTCTTCTTCAAACCCGACCTTTCAATCGCCGACCTCGAGAAATTCGGGCCAATAATCGAAAACCACAGCATCTTTCCAAACAGAATCAACGTCCACTTCGTAAAAATCGAAAAGCCAGACGAATTTACCATGCGCACCTGGGAGCGAGGCAGCGGACTGACACTCGCCTGCGGAACCGGAGCCTGCGCCGCCTGCGTCGCAGCCGTAATAACAAACAGGGCAGAAAGGAAATGCACCGCCCACTTACCCGGAGGCGACCTCCAGTTAAACTGGTCCGAACAGGATGACTGTGTTTATATGACAGGCCCCGCCGTCGAGGTCTTCCAAGGCGACTGGCCCGATGCCTGATTTACCTGCACAGCCTCGGCGAACGACAAAACTCAACAGCAACGCCTGTTCTGCCCTCGCCCGGAGCGCTACCCGGCGAAAAAGCGTCCTTGCGCAACACCCGGCCGAAACCAGAAAGTCGCCCTCCGTATTCGAGCAGACCGCATCTCGGCGGTATGGACAAATCCACCTTCAATATGTCACCGCGCTCGAATGCATCACGCGATGCCTCGAAGTAAACCCCGCCGGTGCTTACATTAATTGTTTGGCCCCTGCACAACCGCTCCAAAGGCCAACCAGGCTTGCGGCAACTCAAATCAAGCTTCAATTCCAGTCGTTCGTATCTGCGTCTTTCCGACCTGTCCATCATCTGCTTCCCTGCAATTGCCCGCCGTCCAGCTCAAGAACCAACTCAGAGTTAGCAAAACTCGTACCAGAATCTCGTCGGACAAAATACCCCATTTTCACTTTTGCAACTACTTGTCACCAATAAGCTTAAGCCTCCCGGACGCCTGTTGAATTGCCGAGCTTTTCCAAATCGCACCACCAATGTTGACAAATAACAACGCCAAAACAAAGCTTCAGGCCCTAACCATCGCCTGTTACACAAACGTAGCCCGTTGTCCTGGAAAATCTTATGTCTTCTATAAGAACCAGCCTTGCCGGGATATACGAAGAGACAAAGATGTTGTCTTTTCTCAACACAAGTACTTGACAGCCCACAACCAGCCTCTATCATTACCTGTATGGCACAGGAGCACGAGTCGGTACTCGAAGAGGGCAAGAAAGCCAGCGGCCCTGCCGACCGCGAAGACGCTGCAAACTCAGCAGCCGGGGCCGTTGCCGAAACTGTCCTTAATGCTCTTCCGGTCGGGGTGGTGATTTTCGGGCCCGATTTGAAAATCAATCACGCCAATCCCAGGGCATCCGACCTCATAAGCCTCGATACCCACATCGACAAATCGCTGGCAAAGGCTGTCTGCGGACCCGGCTCAACTATGCCTAACTGGTCCGACGAACTCAAATCCGTCCTGTCAAATGCAAAGCCCCGCGTCTTTGACAACGTCAAATACACATTGAATAATCAGGCCAGGCTGCTGAGAATCTCCTGCATACCGTCTGTGAAAGCCGGCAGCACTATGGGCGGCGCCGTTATCATCGAAGATATCACGAAGGATGCAGACATTCAGGCGCGTCTCGCCGAGGCCGAAAAATTCGCAAACCTCGGCAGAATCGCATCGAAAGTGGCGCACGAATTAAACAATCCCATCGACGGAATCCTCCGATACATCAACCTGACCTCAAGAGCCATCGAGCGCCGGAATCTCGAGAAGCCCAAACACTACCTCAACCAGTGCCGACAGGCCCTTATGAGAATGGTGCACGTTGTTGGCGAGCTGCTGGAGTTCTCCACAGGCACTTGCCAGGACCTCCAGGAAGACCCCGTCGGCAATATTATCGAAGAGGCACTGAGCCTTATGAAGCCGCAGGCCCAGGCCGCTAATGTCCGAATCCTGCGTGACTATGCCCCCGACGTCCCGAAGATAAGAGCCGGCAGCCTGTTTCAGGTCTTCTGCAACCTCGTAAAGAATGCGTTGGATGCGATGCCCGACGGCGGCCAACTGCACGTCTCAACGCGTATCACACCGGAAAATATGCTCGCCGTCGAAGTCCGTGATACCGGAGAAGGTTTTGAACCCGAAAACACGGAGGCTATGTTCGAACCGTTTTTTACCACAAAACAGAACAGCCGCGGAACAGGACTCGGATTGGCCGTCTGCAAAGACATCGTGGAAAGATACCGCGGAAAAATAACCGCCCAAAACCACCCGGAACAAGGCAGTATCTTCACCGTTTACCTGCCGCTGAAGAAGCAGACTGATTAAGGGATTCTGTACCGACTATGAAAGAACAAAACATCCTGGTTGTCGATGACGACAAAATCATACTCGATTCTCTATGCGAGTTCCTCTCACTCGAAGGCTTCCGAACCACCGGCGTCGAAAGCCTCAAAGCCGCCGTCGGCGAACTGCACGGTCAGGACTATAACCTCGTAATCGCCGACGTTAATCTGCCGGACGGCGATGGATTCGACCTGCTGGAAGTCATCGCGAAGGACTGTCGTCAAACCGTCGCAATTATGATAACCGGTTACGGAACCATCGAAAGCGCTGTAAGGGCGATAAAATCCGGCGCCTACGATTACCTGACCAAGCCCATCGCCGACGACGAGCTCAGACTCGCCGTGGAAAGAGCCTTGAAGCAGCAGTCCCTCATCAGCGAAAACCGAAGCCTCCGTCTGCAGCTCGAAAAAAAATACAGCCTCGAAAACGTAATCAGCCAGGACTACAAAATGGCAAGAATCTTCCAGTTCATCGAGGCCGTCGCCGACAGTTCTACCACGATTCTTATGACGGGTCCTTCCGGAACCGGAAAGAGCATCCTCGCCAGGGCCATACACCATCGCTCCGCCCGAAGAGAACAGCCCTTTGTTGAAGTTAGCTGCGGGGCCCTGCCGGAGACCCTGCTCGAAAGCGAGCTCTTCGGACACGTGAAAGGCGCCTTCACCGGCGCCCTTAGAGACAAGCAGGGGAAATTCTTCGCCGCCGACCACGGCACAATCTTTCTGGATGAGGTGGCAAACGCCTCGCCCGGGCTGCAGGCAAAACTGCTGCGTGTAGTCGAGCAGAGACGATTTGAACCTGTCGGAAGTAACAAAACCATCACGGTCGATACTCGAATCATATTGGCCACAAACCAGAACCTTCAACAAGAGGTTAAAAAAGGCCGATTCAGGGAAGACCTCTATTACCGAATAAACGTACTCGCTATTGACCTGCCGCCGCTGGTGCAAAGACTCGGAGACGTCCCGCTGCTGGCCGACCACTTCCTCAAAATGTATGCGAAACTCCACAATAAAATAAGGCTGGGATTTACCGACGAGACCATGCAACTTCTCGAGCAGTACGCCTGGCCCGGAAACGTCCGCGAGCTTGAAAACGTCATCGAAAGAGCGGCTCTGCTGAGCCCAAACAAGTTCATCAGACCCGAAGACCTGCCGCAGTCGATAATCAGGGTGAGCGACCGGCAAAAACCGGCATACAAACCGATGAGCCTGAAGCAGGCCCTTGCTGAGCCGGAGAAGAACCTGATTCGCCGGGCCCTTGAAAAGAATCACTTCAACAGACAGGAAACTGCAAAAGAACTCCAGGTAAACCGAACCACACTCTACAAAAAGATGAAACAGTACGGCCTCGATGAGGAAGCGCGGCGATTAGGAGTTACCTGACCGGCTGTACCAAAGACGAGCATGTCCCGGTCCGGTGTTTTGGTGATACCTGCGGTATGTCTGGCCGGCTTTGCGTTTTTGCTTTTTGCTTTTCGTGCGTCCTGTCTCACCAACTGTCCAAAGAAATGCAAATGGCCCTTATCAGTATTAAAAGCGGCTTTTTGGTCGCCGATTTGACTTTTGTTGTTTTTGCCGGGTATATACTTATAGCAAGCCCTCGCAGGCTGGCCGCCGACCGGCCAAACGCGAATTACGATGCACAGCATAACTATTTCTGGTTGTTAGGGTTCGGTTAAGCAAAAACCAACATAGGACAGGAGTTTTTTTACTTGTATGTCGCCTGTATTTGACAGAGCTATAATAAACCAGGTCCACAGCGCCACCGACATCGTCGATGTAGTAAGCGAGCACGTCTCGCTTAAAAAAAAGGGAAGGGAAATGGTTGGCCTGTGCCCGTTCCACGAGGACCACACACCAAGTCTATGCGTTAACCCGACAAAGCAGATTTTCAAATGCTTCGCGTGCGGCGCGGGCGGCTCCGTCTTCACGTTCGTCCAGATGCGAGAGAACTTGACCTTTCCGCAGGCACTTGAGCGACTCGCTCAAAGAGCCGGCATAAAACTAAGGCCCGCGACCCGACAAAAGAGCGAAACCGGCCGCGAACAGGTCGACCCCAACAAACTCGCAGAAATTAACGCCTGGGCTGCAAAACTGTTCCAGAAGAACCTGTTCAACACACAACAGGGAAAAGCTGCCCTTGACTATCTGGCCCAGCGAAAAATATCTCCAGAAAGCACAAAAAAATGGCAGCTCGGCCTGGCGCTTGACGGCGGCAATAACCTGCTGCAGGCGGCGAAGAAGCTCACAATCTCGGAAAAGCTGCTCCACCAGAGCGGGCTTGTCGCGCACAATAAACAAGCCGGTGAAATTGCAGATAAATTCGTGCACCGTCTTATGTTCCCTATTGCCGATGTTACGGGAAGAATCATCGCCTTCGGGGGCAGGGCGCTGGCTCCCAATGTCCCGAAGTACATAAATTCACCGGCGACGCCCCTGTTCGACAAGAGTAATTCGGTTTACGGTTTGAACCACGCGCGGCACGGAATTGTCGAAACAGGCATCGTGGCCGTCGCGGAAGGCTATACCGACTGCATTATGGCGCACCAGTTTGGTTTCGCTAATATCGTTGCGACTCTTGGAACGAGTTTCACGCCCGGTCACGCACGTATCCTGCGAAGATACGCAAAAGAAATCGTACTCGTCTTCGACAGTGACACGGCAGGCGTCGAGGCCGCCAACCGCGCACTTGAAATCTGTCTCGCCCAGCCCGTTGGAATCAGAATCGCTTCGATACCGAAAGGCAAAGACCCCTGCGAGTTTCTCCTTACGCAAGGGCGGGAGGAGTTCCAACAGGTAATAGAGAGTGCCGTCGATGTTTTCGAATTCAAATGGAAAAGGCTGAAGCAAAAACTGAGCGGGACCGACGCTGTCTCGGACAGCAAGGCCGCCGTTGACGAGTTCATCCGGGCTGTCGCAACCGGTTTCTGGTCCGGCAACCTGCCAACGATAGAAAAAGGCCTGATAGTAAACCGCCTGGCAAAGATTATTGGGCTGAGTGCGAGGCAGGTCAACGGGGAACTCAAGAGAAGAATCCCAATGGCGGCAAGAAGCGCAAGCTATAACGCTGAGAATCAGAGCGTCAAAAAAGCTGACTTAGGCCCGGGATATTACGTTGCGGCCCAGCAAGAGATACTCGAAGTGCTGCTTAATGCGCCCGGTCTTTACGAAACTGCACGTCCCCAGGTTACAACCGATGTGTTTGAGGCGCCCGTATTAAGGCAGATAGCACAAGCATTGTTCGAGGCAATCGCCAAACAGCCTGAGAACGTTCTCGACGCGGTCCTGGAACAGACCGAGTCGGTAGAGGCCGGCTGTCTTGTAGCCGAACTGTCGCAGGCGGGCGAGCAAAAGGCCAACTACGGTGCACGGCTCAAAGGGGCGCTGAGCGCCGTCCGGAGGTACCGAACCGAGCAAGCAAAGAGCCAGATAAAGGAAATATCCGACCAGAGACAGTTTCTGCGGGAGTACGCCGACAATACGCAAAAGGAAAATCCCCATAGCATCGGTATGCTTTGACGAACAATTAAGACCGGAAACTCGTAAAAAAAAATGAAGAGACAGTTCCTTATAAACGGATTACGGAATTTTCAACCCTGCCGGCGGCCTGAGCCATTCTTGTTAAGGTCGTAGGCCGAAAACCATTCTTCGGGGGTGCCAGACGTGGCCAACAAAACAGAAAACGGGAAAGAACAAGACAAAACATCAACAAAAGCGGCAAGAAACGATTCGCCGGAAAACTACAGACAGAGGTACGCAGAGGCACAGATACGGGCCCTTATCGAAAGGGGCAAGAGTAAAGGGTATCTGACGTACGAGGAGATGAACGAGGAACTGCCGGAAGAGGCCGTCAGTCCTACCCGATTGGACAGTCTCCTGATGACCCTCGACGAAATGGGGATTTCTCTGCTTGACGAAGCCGACGTCCCGAAGCGGGCCGAAGAAGACGAATTCGAATCCGAACAAGGGACCGCCGACAAAGGCAAAGGCACCGGCAGCCGGCGTCTAAAAGAGGATGAACTGCTCGAGAAAGAACTTGTTGGTGAGCAAATTGCCGTCAGAATCGACGACCCTATTCGTATGTACCTGACCCAGATGGGCGAAATTGCGCTGCTCAACAGGGAAAATGAGATAAGACTGGCGCGAAAAATCGAGCTGGCCCGAA
>JAUWKC010000280.1 GCA_030607345.1 Planctomycetota bacterium
AGGGCTATGACTACGTCCTCCAGTCCCGGTATCAGCCTTATGCAGGAGGGCATAAGCTACCTGGCGGGCGCCGAATTGCCGGCCGTCGTCGTCAACGTGATGCGGGGCGGGCCGGGCCTCGGTAATATTGCACCGTCGCAGGGCGACTACTTCCAGGCCACCCGCGGCGGCGGACACGGCGACTATCGAACCATTGTGCTTGGGCCATCGAGCGTGCAGGAGCTGGTGGACTGTATGCCGCTTGCCTTTGACCTTGCCGACCAGTACCGAATGACCGTGGTGGTGCTGGCCGACGGCATCCTGGGCCAGATGATGGAGCCGGTGGTATTTGAAAGAAAACCTTCCCGGAAGCTGCCGACCAAGGACTGGGCGCTGACCGGAGCCGACGGACGAGAACAGAACATAGTCAGGTCGTTGTGGCTGCCGGAGGGGTCCCTCGAAAAACACAATTACAAGCTGCAGGAAAAATACCGCCAGGTCGAGAAGAACGATGTCCTTTGCGAGCAGTGCGCGGGCGACGACGCCGAGATTGTGGTCGTGGCATACGGCATTGCGGCAAGAATCGTGCGCTCGGCGGTGAACAAGGCAAGGCAGGAAGGAATAAAAGCCGGCTGGATAAGGCCAATCACCCTGTGGCCGTTTCCGACCGAACAAATAAGCAAAGCCGCCGGAGAATTTCGAATCTTTCTGACTGTCGAGATGAGCCTGGGCCAGATGCTCGACGACGTCAAGCTCGCCGTCGCCGGTAAAGCGCCGGTAGTATTTTACGGCCGACCCGGCGGTGGAATACCGACCGTTCAACAGATTTTGGAAAAGATAAGGCAGTTGACGATACCCGAAAACAGCAGCCTGCGCCGGAAGTTAGCGATATGAAAACTGTATTTGCGCGAACGCCTACTTTGAAGGACTGCCCGACCCATTATTGTCCCGGATGCGGGCACGGCATCGCACACCGATTGATAGCCGAGACGATTGACGAGCTGGATATACACGGCAGGACCATCGGTATAGCCCCGGTGGGATGCGCCGTCCTGGCGTACGACTACCTTGACGTCGATATGGTCGAGGTCGCACACGGCAGAGCACCGGCCGTCGCAACCGGTATGAAAAGGACAAATCCCGATAAGGTAATTTTTTCCTACCAGGGCGACGGCGACCTGGCGGCCATCGGAACGGGAGAGATTATCCACGCTGCCCACAGAGGTGAGCAAATAACCGTGATTTTCATCAATAACGCAGTTTTTGGAATGACCGGCGGGCAAATGGCGCCTACAACCATGCTCGACCAGGTTACCGCAACTACCCAGCGGGGACGGCGAGCGGTCGGCGAAGGCTATCCTCTGCAAGTGTCGGAACTGCTGGCTATACTTCCCGGAGCTGTTTATGTCGAACGCTGCTCGGTCTACAACCCGGCGCAGGTTCGCAGGGCAAAAAAGGCCGTCAAGCACGCCTTCCAGCTCCAGCTTGACGGCGTGCAGGGCCTGGCGTTTGTGGAGCTGCTTTCGCCCTGCCCGACGTACTGGCGAATGACGCCTGTTAAGGCAATGGAGTGGATAGAAAAAGAAATGACCAAGGTCTTCCCTCTTGGTCGGTTGAAAGGCTGAAAGCCACAATGTCCGACCCACAAAGCATAAATGACGGTTCCTTTGAAGAAGTAATAATAGCCGGCTTTGGCGGCCAGGGAGTCCTGCTGGCCGGAAGACTACTTGCCCAGACGGCAATGAAGGCCGGCAAGGAAGTGACCTATATGCCCTCTTACGGCGCCGAGGTCCGTGGGGGAACCGCCAATTGCACGGTCGTTATCGCAGAGGCTGAAATCGCCTGCCCCCTGGTAGGCAATCCAGGTTCGGTTATCGCAATGAACAAGGCCTCGCTGGATAAATTCGCACCCCGCATCAAAGACGGCGGCCTGTTGATAATAAACAGCTCTTTGGTCGATGAAGAGCCGGAATTGAACCGTTCTATCTACGTATTACGCGTGCCCGCCAGCGACTCGGCTGTCGACCTGGGCAATCTCAAGGCCGCCAATATGGTGGCCCTGGGCGCATACCTGCAAAAAAAGCAGATTCTCAGCCCGGATGCCGCTGCCCAATGCCTTTCCGATGTGCTTGCCAAACGCTATCACAAGACAATACCGCTCAACACGAAAGCCCTGCAGCGAGGTGCAGAATTCGCCAGGGACAATGCGAAAACCTGAGACGCCGACAGCCAGGCCGTCAACTCCCCCCTCCCCGAGGCCTGCACCAGGGGCCACAGGTTAATTCTGAACCAAAAACCTGCCTCTTTTCTTTAGCGTGCAGCCGGAACAGTGCAAGGGCCTGCGTTCAGATGCCGATAAATAACTTGTCTGAAGGACTCGGCACAGGTACAATATAGAAGACCCGGAAGAGAACTTGTGTACTACAAGCAGGATTTGGGAAGCTAACAATGGCCAAGAAATCAGGCGGCAGCAGAACCAGGACCATCTGCAGTTTTTGCGGCCGGTCGTCGAGCCAAACCGATACCTTCATAGAAGGCCCCAACCACGTCTTTATCTGCCCCGAGTGTGTCGATTTGTGCCACGATATTATTCAGCAGAACCGCAAGCGTTCCAAAGGTCCTTCGCTGAGTATGAAGGAAATCCCCAGGCCAAAACAGGTTAAGGGATATCTCGACCAGTACGTGATAGGCCAGGAGCACGCAAAGAAATACCTCTCGGTGGCCGTGCACAACCACTACAAGCGCCTGCTTTACAGCGCCAGCGACGATTCCGACGAAGTCGAGCTGGATAAGTCCAACGTTCTGCTGATAGGCCCGACCGGCTCAGGCAAAACCCTTCTGGCCCGTACCCTCGCGCAGCAACTGAAGGTTCCGTTCGCGATTTGCGACGCAACCACCGTTACCGAAGCCGGCTACGTCGGCGAGGATGTGGAGAACTTCCTTCTGAGACTGGTCCAGATCGCCG
>JAUWKC010000125.1 GCA_030607345.1 Planctomycetota bacterium
AATATGCCGCTGTTGGTCTGCTTGGTAACCTTGAACTGCAGGTCGAGAATGAAATCGCCGTAAGTCTCTTTTGTCCAGATGTCGCCCCTGTCTTGTTTTGTGCCCTTTCGCGTGAGCACGCCTTCCTCCATAGCCCAACTGCCAGGCTTGAAAGTACAGTTCGAAAGGTCTTTGGCGACAAGGTCCTTCCAGCCGGTCGGCTTCAACCCCCCTGCCACCTTGTTGAAGTAGTCAACACACTGGCGAATCTCCGGCACCGAATTTTCCCAGTTGTGCTCATATTCGATGGAGAACACACCCGCAAAGCCCTGACGGTTCATCTCGCCGAGCATCGCTTTTACGTCCGCCTTGCCCGTGCCCCAGACGACGTCGTGGGCCTTGCGACTGCCGAACTCGTTCAGGTCCTTGAAGTGAAAGCTGATGATGCGGCCCTGCAGTTTCTTGAGCGCTTCGAGCGGGTTGACGCCCGAACGCATCCAGTGTCCCGTATCGGCGCAGGCCCCTATCAGCGAACTCCGGCCCTTGCAGACCTCCAAAACCTTGTCCGGGTTCCAGTAACGAGAAGGCTTCGGATGATTGTGAACTGCGACCTTGATTTGGTATTCGTTGCAGAGCTTCTCAACCAAATCAAAGGCCTCCGGCGGCGGTTCTGCCACAATCGTCTCGATACCCATATCCTTTGCGAAATCGAAGACCTTACGGCACTCGACCTGGTCATTCGGCAGTCTCACCACCCCATAATTGACAAGCCTTACCCCGCTTTGCGCCAGCTTTTGTTTGATTTGTTCTCTTACGTCGGCCGGCATCGTATGATTAAACTTTACCTTCGGTTTTTCTTTGCTCAGACTTTGGCCGGGATATGCCTCAATCCAGTTCAAACCCAGCGATGCCGTTTTGTCCACCGCCTCGAAGAACGTGAACTTCCTGAACGTATATGCCTGCGCTCCCAGCCGCCACCCGTCGTAGGCATCCGTGACCGCATGACGGTCAAGAGCTAACTCGGCCTGCGAACCCATAGAAAATACACAAACACCCAAAATAATCGCCACTGCTACCAATTCAATCCTCTTAAACATATCAAGCTCCTGCAAACCGAAGTCACAAACTCCATCCCTGCCGATACTGGCGATGGAGGTACTCATTCGCCTCAGGCACATTGGTAACCCTCATATTCTCTCCGTCCCATTCGAGTCGCTTGCCGGCTCGCAGCGCAAGATTGCCGAGCAGGATCACCTCGGTCAGGGGGCCCGAGTAGTCGAAATTGGAGCAGGCCGGTTTGCCCCCCTTACACGCGTTGACCCAATCCTTGTGGTGTCCCTCAACCCTTTCTATAGTCCTGGGCGGGCGCTGGTAAGCCTGCATCGCGGTTTCCGGTATCAGCCTCGGATTCTTGCCGTAACAGCCGCACATGAGTTTGCCTTTGTCACCCACAAAAAGGACGCCGCCGTTCCTGCTTCCCATCCTGCGTCCCTTCTCAAGCTCCTGCGGCCTGGCTGGCATCAGTTCGCCGTCGTACCAAGTCATCTTAACCGGAGGCATACCTTCGCGGGCGCCAAACTCGTAATAGATAATCGACGCTGTGGGCGCGGTCTCAGAATTGACCTTTGTGCTGACCGCCTCCACGCTCTTCGGATAGCCCAGCTTTAGCGCCAAAACCGGAACATCTATTATATGGCAGGCCATGTCACCCAAGGCGCCGGTTCCGAAATCCCACCACCCCCGCCACTTGAACGGCAGATAAGCCGAGTTATACGGCCGTCGCGGTGCAGGCCCAAGCCACAGGTCCCAATCCAGTGTCGCAGGCACCGGCTCTGTCTCCTCCGGTCGGTCCATCCCCTGAGGCCAGATAGGCCGGTTGGTCCAGGCATGAACTTCTTGCACCTGACCAATAGCTCCATCCCATATCCATTCACATATCAGCCGAATCCCCTCACCTGAGCGACCCTGATTACCCATCTGCGTGGCTACTTTGTGTTCGCGCGCTGCCTTAGTTAGCATGCGGGCCTCATAAATCGTGTGTGTGAGCGGTTTTTCGGTGTAAACATGCTTGCCCATCTTGATAGCCATTATAGATGCCACCGCATGCACGTGGTCCGGCGTAGCGACCACCACGGCGTCGATATTCTTCTGCTCCTTCTCTAACATCCGGCGAAAATCTTTGTATCTCTTTGCTTGTGGATATTTTTCAAATGTCTTGCCCGCCTGTTTTTCATCCACATCGCACAGTGCGACAATGTTTTCACTGCTGACCGCACCAATGTCACCTGCTCCTTTACCGCCAACGCCAATGCCCGCGATATTGAGCTTCTCACTCGGCGGAGTGTGACCGGGGCCTCCCAGCACATGGCGAGGCACTATCGTAACAGTCGCCAAAGTTGCCGCTGTCGTGCCAAGGAAACGCCGCCGAGTAACGCGTGTACTTCGTTCTGTCTTATTCTTTTTCAATTTCTTAAACCTCTGCCAAAGAGAAATTGGCCATTATAAAGTCCAGCCCTCGCGATATTCTCGCCGCACGTATTCATTGGCCTCGGGTACGTTCGTGCATTCCATCTTTTTGCCGTCCCATTGCAGTTTCTTGCCGGCATGAATAGCAAGATTGCCCATCACAACCGTTTCGGTCAAAGGACCGGAATAGTCAAAATTGGAACTGGCCGGTTCCCCGCCCTTGCAGGCCCTGGCCCAGTCTTTTTCATGCCCACCGACACCATCGGTTATCCTGGGGAGAGTTTTTGCCGGCCTCTTGTATGCCTTCATCTTCGTCTCAGGTATCAGCCGCGGATGTTCACCGTATGACCCGCACATCAGCTTGCCTTTATCACCGACGAAAATCGCACCGTTATCGCCGATAGAACGACCGTCCTCTAATTCCTCCGGTCGAGGAGGCAGCAATCCGCCGTCGTACCACGTCAGCTTAACCGGCGGCATATCTCCGCGAGCAGGAAATTCGTAGCGCACAATAGAAGCCCTCGGATAAGTCTCCTTATTCTCGGCTCTCTTCCACATCTCACGAACATCGTACGAATGGCTGGCTTCTACGCTGGTCGGATAGCGCAGTTTAAGCGCCCAGAAGACCGGGTCAATTATGTGACAGGCCATATCGCCAAGCGCTCCGGTTCCGAAATCCAACCAGGCACGCCAATTAAACGGCAAATACGAGGGATGATAAGGCCGCTCGGGCGCTGGTCCGAGCCACAGGTCCCAATCCAGAGTCTCCGGCACGGGCGGCGTGTCCTTGGGGCGGTCGATACCCTGAGGCCAGACCGGCCTGTCGGTCCAGGCATGCACTTCACGCACATGGCCGATTGCTCCGGCCCAAATCCATTCACATATCAAACGAATCCCCTCGCCCGAATGGCCCTGGTTGCCCATTTGAGTAGCGACCTTGTGCTCGCGTGCCGCCTCGGTGAGCATACGGGCTTCATAGACCGAGTACGTCAGGGGCTTCTGGCAATATACGTGCTTGCCCATCTTGATTGCCGTCATGGAGATGACCGCATGTGTGTGGTCCGGCGTGGCCACAACCACCGCGTCGATGTCTTTCTGTTTTTCCAGCATCTTGCGGAAATCACGGTACTTCCTGGCCTTAGGGTATTTATCGAACGCCTCTGCGGCATACTTGTCATCTACATCACACAGAGCCACTATGTTTTCACTGCTGAGATTTTGGACGTTGCTTTTGCCCATCCCGCCTACTCCGATACCGGCTATGTTAAGCTTTTCACTCGGCGCAGTGTAACCGGGGCCTCCCAGCACGTGACGCGGCACTATGGTGAACGCAGCGGCCGCCCCGGCGGTAGACAGCAGGAAATCCCGGCGACTTACTTCTTTTTGCTTTTTGTCGATACTCACAATAATTGCCCTTCAAGACTGTATAATTCAGACTTATTCACCCTTCTTATAAGTATCACAAATTAAACACTATCACAGCCATATTTGCAACAAAAACGCACCCGCTGTTTGCAACCTCTCGTATCGATTTTATTTTTGCTTGTCTCCGAGCGGCACAATCCGGATGTTCCGATAGGCAACCGGGCCGTGGTCACCCTGCAGCATCAGCGGGCCGGTGGTTTTTTCATCCTTATAATGGCTCGCCCGCGTTGGTCCTGTCACCTCCACGTTTTCATGCACGACAACGCCGTTGTGAATTACCTTGTCGAATCGAGCATTGGCAATTTTAGCGCCGCTCTGGTCGAAACGCGGAGCACGAAAGACAATATCGTAACTCTGCCATTGTCCGGGCGGCAGCGAGGCGTTGACCCGCGGCGGGTGACCTTCATAACCTTTCGGTTTTCTGTTATCGTCCCACCGCTGGTAAATGCCGCCGCAGTCGGAGTGCTGCAACTCTTTGACGCCCCAGCTATCCAGAATCTGAATCTCGTATCGGCCCATAAAGTACACGCCGGAGTTGGAACCGCGAGGCACCATAAACTCAATATGCACCTTGACGTCGCCGAACCCCGCCTTACTCAACAGGTCAACTGTTCTGCCGTCCGGCCCGTTGACCATAACACCTGTGCCCGCTGAAGAGGCCAGACGTTTCTCATTCGCAGGGTCCAAATAAGCCTGACCGGCGACTTGCCAGGCGCCCGAGTCGCGCCACGTGGAAAAATCGTCGCCTATCAGAGTAATCGCAGAACCCTCTGCGCCGTCCGCCGACACTTTCAAGCCTTCGAGCCTGTTGCCGTTCAAATCCGTGAAACGCGCGCAGGCCGACCAGTTCCCGCCGCTCTGCGTAATCTTGAGCATCAAAATGTTCCAGCCCTGCCCAATCGCCACTTTAACACTGTCCTCATCGCGCACGATGGTCCGCAGAACATTATTTTGATGAACCATCCGGCCGTTCAACCACACCTTGATGCCGTCATTGCTGCCCACGAGAAGTTTCACGTCCTGCGTCTTGTCGGACCATATATTCGTACGAAGATAGGCGACCCTATCGTCACCGCCCCAGATTTTCTGCAGGTCAATGAGCCAGGGTCTGTCGCTGTCGGCGCCGGTCGAGACATATTGCCACCGGGCGGTTTCACCGCTGCCCCGCTCAGGCGCAAAAACCACGTCAAACAGCTTCTGTGTAGCCGTATTCTCTTTCGTATAAGGCCCGGAAACCTGCCACCGGCCGATATAGTCTTCAAACTGCTCAATCTGCTTTATCAATTCCTCGGCCCGCCCGCGAACAGCGTCGTTTGCGGACGTACCCGCCACCTTCTTCAGCAGCACCCTGCTCTGGCGAGGGTAAGCTCCCGTCGTGCCTCTGGCAATCTGGAGCACCGCTGCTTCTGCTTCCTGCCGCAAGGCATCGACATCAAGGTATGCAGCCGCCAGTTGCAGGGCCTCGATTGTCCTGAGTTTGCTCAGACCGGACAGAACCATTTTCTTCTCGTTGGTGTTGGGCGCCAGCTCCATCGCCTGCTGATATAGTCTTATCCTCTCGGCCGTGGGTCGTTCGGTGTCCAACCCCAACAGACGCACAAATCCCCGCAGGGCCAACACCCGGTGCAGCTCGTTGTCCGCGGTGCGGGCAACCTTCAGCAACGACTCCATCGGCGCCGCATCAGGCCAGTACGAAAACGCTCGCAGAGCCGCCGTTCTCGTCTCGGCGTTGTCATCCTCCAGGGCGGCCTTCAGAGCGTCGCCTGCCCGAGCACCGCCAATCCTACCGAGCACCTGCA
>JAUWKC010000080.1 GCA_030607345.1 Planctomycetota bacterium
CATTCGTACCCGCCGGATACCTCCAGCCAGTATTTGGAAAGCCGACTAAAGTCAAGGATGTTGACGATGCCGTCTTCATTGAGGTCTGACTTTTTCGCAGCCAAGGACCTTGGCGCTTTGCCAACGATGATGACACAATCCTCTCCGACGATGGGTGTTCCATCCGTCAAGGCGCCGGTAAGGGTCAGTACAAGCTCATCGCCGGCGGAAATATCGCCAAGTGAATTGACGATTTCTTCGGCAAGCTGCTGGGTCTTGAACTTCAAAGTCAGGTCGAGGTAACCGTCGGGCCCTTCCGCGTTACACTCACACTCGTTTCCGTCCGTCACCGGTGTTGCGACATCTTCATAGTTACTTCGCACCGGCGACACACCCTCCAGACGGATAGAAGCCGTATCAATACCGGTTACATCGAAGTCCTCAGTGCCCAGAATTGCCACCGGCAGCACACCCCTGCTTGCCAGGTTTAGTGGGTTCGGACAGCCCCCCGGCTTGATGTCAACCGCTATTTGGACGGGCACATAAGGGATTATCCTGTTAATGTTTACTTCATCTGCTTCCGCTATGTACTCAACCACGTACATAGCACCATCGGGCGCGAAGGCGATACTACGCGTCGCAAGCTCGCCTGTAGCAAATTTGCTTATGGAACCGTCCGTCGCCACTCGCCAGAGTTCAAGGTTGGTTGAGGAAGCGGTCTTACCCACTGTAAAAAGGCTGCCTCCGAATAGACCGTAGGGGTCGAACTCCACCGCCGCTGCTCTTGCTATATCAGGAGCAAAACGAGAGGCATGGCCATTCGTATCCAAAACAAATAAACCACTTTTCTCGGGTGTCCACTTAAAACTTGTCGAAATAAACATCCGCCCGCCATAGGCGCCGCTCGGGTCAAAACAAATATCGGTCGGACCGCCGCCATCAATCCAGCCTGGGAAGTTGCTCCACAGCGAAATGTGCCCGCTGGTGTTGACCTGGTAAGTGTGGTCCTGGCCTGTCGAGCCAACATACAGATTTCCGCCGTAATTACCCGTTACGTCCAGACCTATGCAGGCCGCAGCATGTCCTCCAGACGGCATGTTCCCGAAATTTGAGAAGCTTCCATCCACGCCGACGCGGAGAACTCCTCCACCCGATGGGTCATAGCGGACAAGGTAAAGGTAGTCGCCGAAATCGCTCCCGCCGCCCCAGACAATTCCGTCAGGCTTATCGATGCCCGCGATAAACTCGGAGGCATCGCCGGTTGGCGTAACGCGCCATATCACGCGGCTGCCCGCATGCGTGATATACAAGTTGCCGTCATCGTCGATGGCCGAGCCTTTTACCGCACTCAGCCCCGGTTCCGAATACGTGGCGATTATCTCCACGACGTAGCCCGGCTCCAGGACCTCTATCGCCCGTGCCGCTGAGCAGAACACAAGAAGAACGCACAACACTGCCCCAAATAAAATCATTTCCCGCTTTTCCATAATCTTCACCTCCGTTCCAGGAATCAAGATTCGGATCCCGGGCAGGCACAAACTACCCTGATTAACTCACTGCTACACCGCTCTCCATTGCATTTTCAATTATACGCAGGTTTTATCAGACGTCAAGCATATTTTCTGATTTTTTGGCAGTTTTTTCGGAATTACCCGCTCCACCGGGCGTATGCAGCCCCTGCCAACCGGCAGAATCAGCATTTCTCACAGATTTGAGCGGCTTGGCTCAGGAGCTGGTGACGATTTGCCGGTAGCAGTCAAGGTACTGCTGGGCGACGGCTGGCCAACTGAATTTCTCAGCTTGTTTTCTCGCGGCGAGAGCCATTTTCTCGCAGGTATGCGGGTCCCCTGCCAGCTTTATTATTGCCGCGGCGATTGCTTCAGGGCCCTGGTCTTCAACTACAACGCCGTTATCTGCTATTAGCTCCTCAACGCCTTCGCATCTCGTTGTGACAATCGGCAGGCCGCATGCCATCGCTTCGAGCATTGCGTTACTCATACCTTCGTGCGCGCTGCTCATAATAAAGATGTCGTTTGCCTGATAGACCCGCGCCATTTGCTCGGAGCCGACCCTGCCCAAAAACTTGACTATTTCCGCAACACCGAGTTCGTCGGCCAAGCTGCGCAGTGGTTCAAGCAGATTACCGTCGCCTGCGATAGTTAAGCGGAGGTCATGGCCGAGCCTTTTTGCGCCGGCGACGGCCTTGATAAGCAAATCTATCCTTTTTCTGCTGATAAGTCTACAGACTGTGAGAAGCTTAAGCGGTCCTGCCGGTGTGCGTTTTTGCGGCGGTCTGAATTGCTCCGTATCGACCCCGTTGGGTATCACCTTGATATCCAAATCCGGCATAAACTCCATTGCCAGTTTTCTTAACCCTTCGCTGTTGGCCACTGTCAGTGCTGCACCGTCCCAAATCTTGCGGAACAGACCGGAGAGCAGCTTATAATCCAGACCCAGACGGACGTTGTAATCCGGCACGTCTGAACCTCGAAGTGAAATTATGTATGGCAGTGCATTTGCAGTTCGGTAACACAGCCAGCCTGAAGGAAAGGCGAAAAACGCGTGAACCAAATCGTAATGATTTTGGCGCAGCAGTTTTCGGTAATGGCGTCGAGCTTTGAGCAGCCACTCGAGAACCTCCGACTTTTGCCAGAAGTGCAGATTCTTTTTGTGCAATCCGACCTTGTAAATTGTGATATTGTCGGAGAGTTTTTCCTCTGAAAAACCAGGCTCTGGCCCCGAGGTCAATACGTCCACTGTCAACCGGTCTTTCTCAGCGTACTGCCTGAGCAGGTTAAGGTGCGCCTTGCCGGCTCCGCCGCCTATCGGCGGAAACTCATAATTGAGCATTAGAACACTCATCTGGTTAATCTTCACCGGTCAATCAACTTTCTCAAGCTCGATAGTCTGAAACATTCCGAGCAAGTCGTTAAGTGGAGACAGCACGTATTCCACAGCCTTTACAAACGGATAAGAAAATGAAGGCGCCAACTGCCGCAGCGTCAGGCCGCCGCTGAGCAGGTATCGAAAGGGCGTATGATTGTGTAATCTGATAATCTTCAAAGACGGAAACTCCATCTCAAATAACTTTCTGTCGCGCCAAAAGATTATCCACGGGATTGCGCCGTTTGCACGTGAAAGGGGTCCAGAGCCCACCGGGGCCCAGTCCGCCTCAGGTTCGAACATCTCGTGATGAAAATTCTTGTAGATGAACCTTGAGAAGGCCGTGTTCGCCGGCTCAATCATAACGACGTTCCCACCTTTTTTGAGGCAGCGGCAGGCCTCCCGGAAAAATGCCCTCGGCTCAGCAATGTGATGCAGTACATCGAACATCAGGAAAGCGTCAACACTTCGCTCCGGAAAGGGCACTTCTGCCGCTGAAAAAACTTTGTCCGCATTGCCTAGGTCGAGCACATCCGAGGTAATTACGTTGCCGACTACCTCCTTGATAAAACCGCCCCCGCTGCCCAGCTCAACCAGCACTTTGTTTTCGGGTTCGCTTATTGTCTTAATCAACTCTTTATAGAAGTCGACGTACAATCTTTTCAGAAACGGCTTTGCCTGTATCGTGTTTCGATGCAGTTGCGTGGTTGCAGGGTCATCGAGGTCTTTGACGTCCCTGACTTCGGGCAGCTTGAGCCATTCGATTATCCTCATGTCTGCTCAGCGCACCTTTCCGAGCCACTTGATTTTCTTAAACGCGACCCAGCTCATCTTGATTAGCAGCCAACCGTGCTTAAAACGGCTGATACTCGTGGTACCGTACGTTCTTGCCTGGTATGTCACAGGGACCTCAGCCACCTTGAGGTTTTGTTTTACGGCTCCGAAGATAAGGTCAAAGTCTCCAAACGGGTCAAAGTCACCGAAGTACGACCGATTGGCCGCGATTATCTCGTAGTCGGTTTTGCGAATCATCTTCGTGCCGCAGAGAGTATCCCTGAATCTCTGGCCTAAAAGCCACGTGAATAATGTGCTGAAAAACTTGTTTCCAAGCAAATTCAGGAAACGCATTGCCTGTTTCTCCATCGGATAGACGAGCCTTGAGCCGTTGATAAACTCTCCCTTGCCGCTGCACATTGCCCTGAAGAACTTCGGCAAATCCTCAGGCGGCGCCGTCAGGTCCCCGTCCTGGATGACCAGCACCTGCCCGCTTGCGGCGGCAAAAGCTTTTCTCACGGCATCGCCTTTACCTGTTCCGCTGCCCTGGCGAATCAGGCGAATCCTGCGTTCCGGGTGCTCTGTTATTTGTCGCTCAATTTCCTCGGCCGTGCCGTCGGTACTGTTACCATCGACAAAGATTATCTCAGTTTCACAGCCCATCTGCGGTATCCGTCTTATCGCATCTTCAATATTGCCCCGCTCATTTTTGCAGGGGACCACGACCGACACAGAGAGGTTCTGCTCAGACTCAGGCCTGGGTATCGGACGAGCTACGACAAGATTAACCATATTGAGATTGCGAAAGCCGGGCAGCATCGAAAGTACGTAATTACAAAAGCCCGTGAAAGGCCAGATGCGCTTCGGCAGCATCAGATAAGAATCGGACCTGATGACGTCAAAATTGCTGAGGTTCAACAGGTTCCTGATGTCTCCCGGAGGCAGCCAGCTCTGATATGAATACGGCCGCCGAATCCTAAAAAGCGAGCCCAGCCGCAAAACGCCTTCCCACAGGTAATTGTAATAGGTTATCACGATGCGCGTACTTTCCTGGGTTACCGGGTGAATGCGTTCCAGGACCTGCTGAATATCGTGCCACTGCCCAAGCGAATTGCAAATCAGAACATAATCGAATTTCTCGTCTATCTTGAGTTCGTGTGGGTCCATCGTGTAGAAATTGAGCTGTGGAAACCGCGCCTTTGCCAATTCAATAGCTGCGGCGTCCGAATCTATCCCGACGCCGTAGGATGGCGCAACCGCTGCCAGAAGGTCTCCACAGTCGCAGCCGACGTGTAATACCCTGCTGTTGGGACGAACAACAAATTTATAGATTTTATCCAACCACCGATAATAGTAACTGTTGCGCCGCCGCCATTTGGGCACAGACTCTGCATCTCGCCGTTCAGGATTATCTATAGTGGCCGGATGTGAAGCCTGCTGATTTGTCACAGTCATACAGTACACACTCCGAAGGATGTCGTGCCGACCATTGAATTTTTACCGGCTTTTCGTGCATTTCATTCCGGATAGCTGCGTATAGTATCGGCAACTGAGCATAGATTCTAAACATTGATGGTTTTCGGTTCAAACTCTATTTTGCGCCTATGGTCATTGTCGCAGCTCCAAATGTAACCGGCCTTTGCACGATGGGCCTGTCTCGCTCATTTTTTCTTAAAGACGATTATCTCCGGGCTCATCCAGTACAGCCATTGCCGTCGGTCCAAAGGCCAGCTGGCGATGCTTAACGCGGTATGCTTAGGCGGGTAGAAGTGCCTCGACCAGAAACGAGCCGCCTCATCATAATTTACCTGCCCCGAAAGCAGGGCCTGCCTGAAGTCTCGGGTAGGCGTCTCATTTGGTGTAAGCCTTGGTTCGGTAATGATGATGTACTCTGGATATGAAGGCAGTCGCCCAGAGTCACTGTAATCCGCGGGCGGCTTCCAGGGACAGGCAAAGAAGCGGAAGCCCTGGGCGTAAAGCCTTGGTGCATAGCATATATTGCGTATGGCAGCCGCCACAACAGCTTTACGGTCGACGTTATCCGAGAACCATCGCTCCGTTTGCCTGCGGGAGTCATTGAGCATCTCCAGGTCAAGCCCGACACAGTAGACAAATGACAGCGCATAAACGAGCAAGACCACAGGGACGCGCCATCCAGGATGAACCTTCCTGTACCTCAGTAAATCGGCGCAGCCCTTGCCCGCAAGTATGGCAAACCCGGCATAAGCCGGGAGAAAGTATCGTGGGTGAACCATCTTGATATTCATTACCACTATCACATAGAATGCAAGAAACGGAACGATTAAAAAGGCTGACTTCCAGGGATGCCTGATACCACAGCTTACCAGCGATAACACAGTAGCCCCCAGCAGCGCCCAGCCGAGCGAGCCGTACAGCATTTGACACGCCTGCCAAAGCAAAGGCATCTGTCCGGTGAAACCCTTATTGTAATCGACAACACCGCGGCCGCCAATCCAGACCGACATCCTTTCCGAAAACGCGCCTGGTGAGGTGAAAATCCCCTGCAGCAGCGCATAGACAAACAAAAACATCACCACCGCCGCAGCGACTTTTCTTGAGAAAACAGACAGCGCCGCGGTTTTGAGACTATGCCCATCGCCCCTGGCTTTGCCTGTCATTGCCAGCCAGAACGCCGGGACCATCCCCGCCAGGTATCCCAGTATGGCGTCCTTCGTGCAGATGCTGAGTGAAAAAAACAGCCCCATCAAAACATAGTGACGCATCTTGCCCACGTAAATGGCTTTTACCGTCCAGTAGATGCCCCATACGAACCAGAAGACACAAGGCATATCCACGTTGCCTACATGGCTGTAGAAAACAAAAAGTTGCGACAGCGCAAGCGCAAGCGCAGCCAGCAGCGCTGCCGGGTAGTCCCGGAAAAGATACATCGCAGTAAAAAATACCGCCACAACCGCACCTGTTCCCATCACGACGGAAATTATTCGGGAAATCTTTGCCAGCAGGTCCAGTCTCTGCAAATTCATTGAACGCGGCACATCCCGGCCGTCTGCCGTTGTGACCATGACAGGATTCTTCTGCCAGTGTTGCAACAGAGGCCGATAAAAAATAGCGTTTACGAGGAATTGCCCTCTCGGATATTTGTACTTCCACTGCCCGAACAGACGCGGCATCTCTCGCACAGTCGTAATACCTTCAATCGAGTCCGCCTGCCAGGGCACCAGCCCCGACCGTCCCCACTCCAGGCCGACGCTGTTTAGGACCAGACTGACCAGCACAACGGATAGTAATCCGCCGAGACGCCAGCTGCTCCACCTGATGATGCGGCTGGCCGGCCGCTTCGGTTTGCTATGGGCCCGCCGCCCGCTTATTGTTCTGCTCGTCTTCTTTTTCTTTCGAGGGCTCATTAAACAGCTTTCCGAAAACCTATCGGCCGGCCGAGAACGCCCGCTCTACAACTTGTGTGCTGTCACATACAAATTCGTCTGCAGAATAAGAGGCAGGCAGCGAAAATCTATGTGTTTGAAAACATAACTTACCGGTCCGAGTTTTTTTAGCTTTTTGAGCGTGAATTCATTTACGGGATTCATCTTGACAAATCGTACTTCGAAACCGTGCCCGGTCAGTCGGCGTCTCAACCGGCCCGGCGTATGAAGCGAAGGGTGCGAGCGCCGCCACTTGAGCGACCTGCTTGACAGCGTCTCAA
>JAUWKC010000275.1 GCA_030607345.1 Planctomycetota bacterium
TATCCGCTTGATAATATATAACCAGTTGGCAGCAGTTGGAATGGGGAAAAACCAAATGGGCAGGAGTGGATTTGAACCACCGACACACGGATTTTCAGTCCGTTGCTCTACCAACTGAGCTACCTGCCCGTAGGTCATTTGATATTAACAGGTGCACATTCATCCTGTCAAGTCCTTTGGTGGCAAAAACAGCCAAAAATCGCATAACGGTGTCAATTTGGTGTCATTTGTCCTGAGTTTTAGCCAAAATACTGTTCGACAATTCACCTGTCCCTGCCGAAAATTCGGTCCTTCTCGTCGTACTGCGCTCGTCGCAGCGGGCTTTATTAGCGATATGCTGCTTTCTATTCTTAACGATTTAGTTTATCATAATTCTGTTTACTCTCAAGGCCGTTTATAATTCCCGCAGCAGGAAAGGAAACAGAATATGGAAAAGCTTGGCGCAGGGATAATTGGGTGCGGTTACGTTGCCCAAGAGTATGTAAAGGCATTTCAAAAAGACCGGCGTTCCGAGGTGCGAGCATTGGTCAGCCGAAATCCCGCAAACGCAGAAAGGTACCGCGACCGCTACGACTTAAAGTGTACCATCGAAACCGACGCTTCTAAAATGCTTCAACAGGACGACGTGGATATCGTTGTGGTATGCACGCCGCATAATGTACACACGGAGTACGTGGTTGCTGCTGCAGAGGCCCACAAGCATATTATCATCGAAAAACCAGTAGCATTGACTCCGGAAGACGTGCGTAAGCAGCAGCAAGCCGTCAGGAAGAACAAGGTCAAAACAATAGTAAGTTTCGTACTGCACTGGAATCCCTTATTGATGACTATTGACCGCCTAATCGCCCAAGGTGTATTCGGAGACATCTTTATGGTTGAGGTCGATTATCTGCACCGGATATGGATGACTCCTGAAGAGAAATGGTATGGTATCCGAGAACAAAGTGGAACGGCAATCTTAACCGCAGGCTGCCATGCGATAGATGCGCTGCGTTGGTTCGCCCGGAGCGAAGTCGAGCAAGTTTGCGCTTATCAGGCGAAAACCGAAAACCCCATAGAATATCCGGGTACAATTTCAGTCAACGTTAAATTTAAAGACGGCAAGATTGGGCGCAGCACAACGACCTTCGACGCACAGATGCCTTATAGGTTCAACATCGGAATATATGGGACCGAGGGCAGCTTGCGTAATGATGAACTTTTTGCCCCGAAGTTTTTTCCCGGACAGAACAACTTTCTGAAAATTCCCTGCATCCTGCCGGACAGTGCCGACGTCGCCCATCATCCTTTTGAGGGTGAAGTTTCACACTTTCTGGATTGCATAATTGACGACATACGACCGTTCCCTGACCTGGACGATGCGGCCCATACTCAGGCAGTATGTTTTGCGGCTGACCTCTCAGCGCAGTCAGGCAGACCCGTGGCAATCAGCGAATTAGAAGATAAATCATGACAAGTGCTAACACAAATTTGTGGAGAAATGTTCATGGCCTATGAGACTAATCGTCGGGAATTCCTAAAAACCGGTACTGCTGCCGGCCTTGGCACGGTTCTTGGCGGCATATCGCTGGCAGGCCGTGCCGCCCAGTCGGAACCGCTCGCACAGAAGATTAAACTGCCGCCCATTGATAAGGTGCGCATAGGCATAGTCGGCATGGGTGGACGCGGTAATGCCCTGTTGAGCAACTTCTTAAATATGAAGGATGACGTTGAAATCCGCGCAGTGTGCGACATTTATCCCAAACGAGCTGAAGCTGCCCAGAAGCGAGTTGTCCGGGCAAACCTTGCCAAGCCCGAAATTTACTGCGGCGATGAAGACGTTTGGAAAAAGCTCGTGGACCGAGACGACATAGACGCCGTCATCATCACCACATATTGGGAATGGCATACGCCAATGGCCGTCCATGCTATGAAGGCCGGCAAGTATGCCGGCGTCGAAGTCCCTGCGGCCTATACCCTCGAAGAATGCTGGGAATTGGTAAATACATCTGAGCAGACGGGTGTCCCATGTATGATGCTGGAAAACTGGAGTTTCAGAAGTGACAACCTGGCCGTGCTGAACATGATTAGAAAGGGTCTGCTCGGCGAAATCGTGCATTGTCACTGCGCCCACTCCCACGACTGCATCGACCACTTCTTCTTCGATAGCCGGACCGGCATGGACCGCTGGCCGGCCAAGTATCTCGTTGAGCACAACCGCGACCAATACCCCTCCCACCAGTTGGGACCGGTCATTAGCTGGATGGACATTAACTGCGGTGATTGCTTTGACTACGTTACCGCTACCTCGACGGACGCGGTCGGCATCAATGAGCATTTCGCCGATAAATTCGGGCCCGACCATCCGAACGCTAAGCGAAAATTCGCACAGGGTGACATCGTAACAACGGTCGTTCGGACCAAAAAAGGAAAATCCATAGTCATCAATTACGATATGCAGCTACCTAGGCCATACGATAATCGCTGGCTTATTCAGGGCACTCGCGGCCTCTACAACGAACAAAGAAATGCTGTTTACATTGAGGGCCAGAGCCCGAAATATCACGAGTGGGAACCTTTTGAACCTTATCATGAGAAATATCGACACGCCTGGACTAAGGAGCCCACTCTGGGCGGTCACGGCGGCACCGACCTGCGCGAGTTGAAGCTCTTCGTCCAGGCCGTCAAGAATAGAACGCAAACGCCTATCGATGTCTATGACTCTGTAATTATGTGTGTGCACGGACCGCTTTCCGAGCTCTCGATTGCCAAAGGCGGTGTTCCGGTCAAGGTCCCCGACTTTACCCGAGGAAAGTGGAGGACCAGAAAGCCCCGCTTTGCTATCGAGAACACTATATAGTTACTGTTGCGGAAACACTATTTGTCATTCCCGCGGAAAGCCTGCCCTGAGCGAAGCCGAATGGGCGGGAATCCAGATTTTTCGTTCTGGACCCCTGCTCCCCGCTTTCGAGGGGACGAGTTTACACCTGCGAAAGCA